>JAKDNQ010000367.1 GCA_030456405.1 Nitrospira sp. | reverse complement strand
ACAATTTATCCCCTCGCGACGATTGAACGGATTCGAACGGTGGCGTCCACCCATGGCATCCCCATGCATTTGGACGGCGCTCGGATATTCAATGCCATCGCGGCCACCACACTACCGCCGGCCTCGTATGCCCAGCATTTTGACACGCTGTCGGTCTGCCTCTCGAAGGGACTGGGAGCGCCGGCCGGTTCACTCCTCTTGATGAATGATCTCACCCTGCTTGACAGAGCCAAGCGACTGCGGCGTATGTACGGCGGCGCCATGCGGCAGTCCGGTGTCCTCGCAGCAGCCGGTATCTATGCGCTCGAGCACCATCTCGGACGACTGAAAGAGGATCATGACCATGCCAAGCAGCTGGCGCGACAGCTACAGCTTATTCCCACAGTCAGGATCAATCCTCAAGATGTCGACACGAACATCGTCATGTTTGGAGTGATCGGCCACCGCCTGAGCTCCTTAGCCATCGTTGCCGCATTAAAACAAGAGGGACTCTTAATCAATACCATTGGCAGCAACAGTTTTCGTGCTGTCACACACTTGGATATCTCCAGTGCCATGATCGAGGAAGCCTGCGCAATCTTTACCCGTGTATTGAAGAGCTAGCCTCCGGCCCCGTGCTTCCTTCCCCTGACCATCAGCCATGGCAGAAGAACCACTCATGATGACGAAGGAAAGACACCCGCTCATTGACACTGCTTGCACTGAAATCTAGAATGCGCGCAATGGAGCCTCAATGCCGCTCGACGTTGTCCCGTTCACATATATCAACCGAATCCTGGCGGTCACCGACTCGCTTGGCCTAAATCGCGAGTGGGTAGAAATCCCATTGTCCCCGGAGAGGCCAGGTGTCGTCAGGCGATTGCCCAATGGTAAATTGGAAATCATCGTCGATGCGGACCAACCGTTCGAGGACTGGCTGGAAGCGCTCCCGAAACTCATTCAGCGCATACAGGAAACCTAACCATGGATAGCCCCACCGCCCACCCAATCCCGACATCAGAAGAATTGCAGGCAGAGCTCCTGACAATACCAGAACCGCCTGAACAGCCAGACCCTATCGAGGAACCGGGGTTCGAAGAGCTTGTCGCAGTGGCCTTGCGCCACGTTCGTGGCCGTCGCGGAGGCGATCTCGTCACGGTCATTCTGGTGGGGTCCAGCGTTCGGCGCGCGATTACAACGCACAGCGACATCGACCTGATTGCGCTTGTGAAAGGACAGGCCGACGGCCACGAAATCGTCCGGGTTGCCGACCGCCTAGCCGACATCCGCTATCGCGGACACCAGGAATTTGAGGAGGATCTTCCCTACTCGCCGCGCCTCCCTTCGCTCTTGCGGAAAGCCCGCATCCTCTTCGATCACGACAATATCGGGGCCAGGCTTATCGAACGCGCCAGCCAACGATTCCGACAAGGGCCGCCTCCTGTCAGCATCAATGAACAGATTCGGATGAAAGCGGAATGTTTCCATGTATTGGGAAAAGCGCGAGATCTCGCGGACAAGCCGGCAACTGCACAGTATCTCCTCTCGATCTTCTTCGATGACATGATCACCGCGTTCTTCCGGCTACGGGGCTTCTGGTTGACCGCGCCAAGTGACGCGCCAAAGTTCATCGCCTCCCGTGATGCGGGGATGGGTGACCTCGCTGGGCGGTTTTTGACTGCAGCCACCTTACCGGAACGCCTCAACTTTGGCCGTGATCTTGCCGATGCTCTTTTTAAGGACGTACCGAATCCTGCCAGAATCGATTGACGGGATTCATCCTTCGGGTGTGAATAGAGAACAGATGCCTCACCTGAACTGTATTGCCTGCGATACGTGAGGCAGAGCCTCTACTTCTACTGTAGGCTGAAATGGGGGGTTACAGGAAAACGAAGATCGGACTCATTGATTGGCTAACCTGAGTCTTGCAGAAACGCAGCCGGATCTTTTCAGTATTCTAAAAGAAGGAGTCACTATGGAAATCGGGTTTATCGGACTTGGCAAGATGGGCATGAACATGGTCACTCGATTACAGCGTGACCGGCATCGGGTGGTGGTCTATGATCGATCGGCAGATCTGATCAAACAGGCTGAAAGCGTCGGATGCATCGGAGCCTCTTCGTTAGCAGACCTCGTCGGCCAACTCAAGGCCCCACGCGCAGTCTGGATCATGGTCCCATCCGGCGCACCGACAGAGGAAACCGTTCTGACCGTTGCGGCGCTGCTCCATCCAGGCGACACCGTGATCGACGGCGGCAATACCAGATTTCATGATGATGTTCGACGGGCCGGGGACCTCAAGAAGAAACAACTGCATTACGTCGATGCGGGAACCAGCGGTGGCATCTGGGGATTGAAGATCGGTTACTGCCTGATGGTCGGTGGCGACAAGGCGCCGGTAGAACAACTCGCGCCAATCTTCACGACGCTGGCGCCCGAACAGGGCTGGGCTCACGTCGGTGGAGTCGGCGCGGGGCATTACGTAAAAATGGTGCATAATGGAATCGAGTACAGCATGATGCAGGGCTATGCGGAAGGCTTCGAGCTAATGGCGAAGAGTGACTACCAGCTTAACCTCGCAAAGATCGCAGACTTATGGATGCACGGCAGCGTCGTCCGCTCCTGGCTCTTGGAACTGGCGGCTGGCGCCTTGAAGGAGGATCCGCGGCTGGAACAGTTGAAGGGCTATGTGCAGGATTCCGGTGAGGGCCGCTGGATGATCGCCGATGCGATCGAGAAGGATGTGCCAGTTCCGACGCTCACGACTGCGTTGTTCACTCGGTTTCGATCGAGGCAGAGCGAATCCTTTGCGGAAAAGATGCTGGCCGCGTTGCGAAATGCTTTCGGCGGCCACGCGGTTCGCCGGTAACCCCGGAGCTTTATGCCACCGAATAGCTCACGTATCGATATCAGCCCCTCGCAGGAAACGATTCCCCCGGTCGAGCCCTGCACGCTCGTCATCTTTGGTGGCTCCGGCGATCTGGCGCGTCGGCGTCTGATTCCTGCCCTTTACAATTTGCTCCTCGATGGGCTCCTTCCCCCAAAATATGCCGTGATTGGGTTGGGCCGCACAGCGATGACCGACGAGGAGTTCCGCGCAACAGTTCGAGAAGGCGTGATCTCACATTCTCGGCAAGCCTTGGCAGAGGACAAGTGGAAGGACTTTGCGCCACACCTCTTTTATGTGTCGGGAGGAAA
>JAKDNQ010000366.1 GCA_030456405.1 Nitrospira sp. | reverse complement strand
CGCCCGAATTTATCGACGAAGTACCGGCTCAAAAGCGGAATATCTTCGATCCGATCCCGCAACGGAGGAAGGACTATGGTGATAACTTCCAATCGATAAAAAAGATCCTCTCGAAAGGTTCCCGCCTCAACGAGTGGTTTCAATGCTTTTTTCGACGCGACGATGATTCTGACGTCGATGGCGCGAGGTGTTTCACTCCCGACACGCCGGATCTCGCGCTCCTGGATTGCTCGGAGCAACTTGCTCTGAATGATGGGTGAGAGGTCCGCGATTTCGTCCAGAAAACACGTGCCGAGATTTGCTTGTTCCAGCAACCCTTTCTTGGTTGCGACGGCTCCGGTAAACGCGCCACGTTCGTGGCCGAAGAGTTCAGACTCAAGGAGCGACTCGGCCAACGAACCCGTATCGATTGCGACGAACGGCCCGCCGCTTCTGCCGCTGTTGGCATGGATGGCGCGGGCAATCAGCTCCTTTCCGGTCCCGCTTTCTCCCTGGATCAGCACCGTGCTGTCCGTCTCAGCGACTCGCGCCACCATTTTATAGACGTCGACCATTCCGCCACTACTGCCCACGAGGTTGTCGAACCGATATCGGTCACGCAATTGGCCGCGTAACGAACGATTTTCTCGCACGAGTTTTGTATGTTCGAGCGCCCGCCGCACCACCAACCGAATGTCCTCCACGACAAACGGCTTGCTGAGATAATCGAAGGCGCCGGCCTTGATGGCATCCACAGCAGTTTTGAGCGATCCGTAGGCGGTCAATAAGACCACGGGAATATCCGGCTCTTTCTCGCGCACGGCGGCAAGTAACGCCAGCCCGTCCATCCCCGGCATATGAATGTCGGTGATGACGAGTTCAGGTTGCCATTCCTCGATTCGCCTGAGCGCGGTCTCCGCGTCCTCGGCCGTTTGGACCTCGAATCCCTCTTTGGCGACGATCTCGCGCAGTAAGGCCAGCGTCTCGGCGTCATCGTCTACGACTATGACACGGGATGGTCGCACCATCAGCGCGCTCCTCCGTCGATCGGAAGCTCGATCGTGAACCGTGAGCCTTTTTTAAGCTCACTCTCCACCTTGATGTCTCCTCCATGCGCGCGTACGGTTTCCAGTGCGCTTACCAGCCCCAGTCCCGTGCCACGCCCGGCTCTCTTTGTGGTAAAGAACGGCTGAAAGATTTGGACGAGCTGCGCCGCGCTCATCCCACAGCCTGTATCGATGAGTTCGACCGCGACCCACGTACGGGGTATCGGCTGTTCGAGCGTGGAATAGGGAGACACCTGCACCATCAGCGTGCCACCGTCCGGCATCGCATCGAGCGCATTTTCGATCAAACTGTGGAACACCTCATGGAGCTGCTGGGAATCGGCGTCAACTTTCTCGATCTGATGGCTCCACTCTGTGGCCATCGTAATCTTCTGGCGATCGAACTCCGGCTGGAAGAGCGCAAGACATTCCGCGACACAGGCATTGAGATCGATGGGAGATCGCACCGGCTCAGGCCTCCGTGCATATAACAGGAGATCCTGGATAATTTTGGACGTTCGTTCGATCTGGGCCTCCACGGTCTGTAGCCGTCGTCGAGACTCTGTGCTCAATGTCTGGTCTTCAGCCAGGAGTTGAATATGGCCGGACAGCGCAGTCAATGGGGTGCCGATTTTATGCGCGACGGTTGCCGCGACTTGACCGATGGCTGAGAGACGTTGTGCGCGCGCTGCGTCGCGTTGCGCGGCTGAAAGCAATTCGTTCGTCTGGGCCAGCGCCCGATTTTTTTCCAGCACTTCGGCGGTTGCCTCGATGACCTTCTGTTGAAGACTATCGTTCATCTCCCGCAAAGATTCTGTCAATTTCGCATTGTCCTGAGTGGCTTCCCGGATCTTCTTCACCATGTCGTTGAAATTGCCGGCAAGTTCTCCGAGTTCATCTTGTTCTTCCACAGCGACGACCGAGGTCATGGTGCCTTGGGAAACCGATTCGATGGCAGTGAGCAGCCGTTTCACCGGACGATGTACCTTAAAATACAGAAACAGATTGATCGCGACGACGATCGCCAAACCCGTCTGCAATCGTCTTGTTCTGGAGGCTTGCAGGATCGATTCCAAGGCTTCATCCATTTGCCTGGTAGAGAACTCGGCATAGGTTGCCCCAACCACAACAGCCTTCAAGACGATCGGGGCGGCCAGGAAGACGCGATGGGTGTTCTTCCGATCTTCATAATCGATTAGGGGCTGCCGTTCCTCGCGCACCCGCTTCGTCAGCTCAAAGGCGCGCTCTTGGCGCGGATGCGAGAGGAGGAGCAATTCCGTGGGGCCGGCGCTCGCGACCGGTAGAGGATTCTCTCCCGGTTCAGCCGAGAATTCGTACATCACGATGTTGAGGAGGTCCGGCAGATTGGCCATAATCTTCTCCAACTCTTTCGTTCGCGCCTCTCGATTCGACAGTTGGGTAAGACTAGTGACGTTCTGGTCGACGGAATGCCCGACGGCCAACGCTGCCGCGCGGACGTTGTCTTCCACGATGTGCTGGATCGAGCGGGCCTCGAGCCAGTCCGTCGCCCCGGCGGAGACGCCAACGATAAAGATCACGATCAGGGTCACCTTGATCTGAAGACTTAGTCGGTGCCACCAGTTCAGCATGGAGCTATCGTAGTCCCTCATGTTTCCTGGTTCAATCGAAATTCGAGACAAGATGTCTTCAGCGGGACAAGTTTTCTTTTGTCCAGGCGCTCAATCTTCGAGGCGGAAGATAGTCATTCGTAGAAAACTTCTAATCTTTCGATGTCTTGCAACGCCAGGCCACAGGGGGAATTTTGGCATCAGGTTTGCTCAGTCGTCTGTATGAAGGAGTAATCCATCGTGAGAGAAAAAGTTATTATCGTTGAGGCTGATGTAGTTTTGGGCGCTGTTCTTGCCGAAGTGCTACGACACAACGGATATGAGGTGAGGTTCGTCAGAACGTTGATAGACGAAGTCGAGCACATGGAGTCTGTGACCGCGGTGCTTCTCGATATAGATACGACCTCTGCAGAGAGAGAGCTCGCCTGGCTCAGCCTGTTGGAACCCGGTTGCGACTCGCCCCCGATCGTGTTGCTGGGTGTGCAGGTACCCGAAGACATGGCTCAACACCTGAGATCGCATTCCATTCCCCTGCAAAGCAAGAATTTTGTCTGGGTGCAAAA
>JAKDNQ010000365.1 GCA_030456405.1 Nitrospira sp. | reverse complement strand
TCTAGGGCAGGGTCGGCACGTCCTGGGCACAGCGAAACCCGACGTTCGGCGCATGTTCCGTGGGATCGCTCTTGGTGCGAAATGAAGCGCGGAGCCGGTAAGGATTATTGAGATAGGACCCGCCCCGTTGGACCTTCACGGTGCCCTCGACCGGACCCCGAGGATCGATAGCGGGGTTGGACGTGTAGATGGTTTCGTCGTACCAGTCGGCCACCCATTCATAGAGATTGCCGGCCAGGTCGTGGATGCCATAGGGGCTCCGCCCCGGGTCCCGATTGCCGATCGGGGAGACCGTCTCAGCCCCTTCGTTCAGCCCGAAGACCGCTTGCGTTGGCGTTGGCGGCTCGTTGCCCCACGGATAGAGACGGCCGTCCGTTCCTCGCGCCGCCTTCTCCCACTCGGCCTCGGTCGGTAATCGTTTCCCTGCCCATAGACAATAGCCCGTCGCCTCCAGCCAGTTCACCCAACGCACCGGCTGTTCTGCATGGATGACGGGAGTCTCTTGGTCCGCAAAACCCCACGGCGGCTCGCTCTGAATCGCCGCGACAAATTTCGCAAACCGCCCATTCGTCACTTCGAAGGTGTCCAGATAAAAACTGTCGAGAAAAACACGATGAACCGGCTGTTCGTCGTCATCGCCCTGCTCACTCCCCATCGTGAATTCCCCGACAGGCACAAGCACCATTGGGGCTCCGTCTTTTCCTGTCAACGTAGTCGGGGGATGAGGCATTGCTGTGGCCTTCGTGGTCGAATTCCCGTTTGCTGAAGATCGCGTCTTCTCCGCCGACTTTGTGTCTCTTCCTGTAGAGCGCGGTTTGACGGGTGCAGGGTCCGGATTCGCGGGAGCTGATTCAGGCTTGACGGGAGCCGGCTCTACTGCGGGCGAGGTAGACTCATTAGCTATAGCTTGACCTTCGACCATGGACAGTGCCAACAGACCAATTACCACTCCGGGAAGCAATCGTCGAGTCCACATGTGCGCATGACTCCAAGATCAACAGGTAGCGGAAGGCCTATCCGACCACGCAAGGCAACCCTATCAGCGTACCGAAAAAGAGAGCGACAAATCTAGGGGAGGTAGAACGATTTGAGCTTGAGTCCTCCCACATTCAACAGTATACACGCGCACATCTGCGGCGCGAGGTCGCGCAAGGAACTATATGCTCACTGGAGGTGTGTATCCGGCGGCATCAAGAAAGAGAGGCTTCGCCTGATGAGCCGCCGGAATGCACACGCAAATGATTGGGATTTACTGGAGGTGTTTTATCCCGTCGCCCGGAACCATCATATGGCTCCGGGTCGAGCGAGCTCTGTATGGTGGAGGCGCCGGGAGTTGAACCCGGGTCCGAAGACCTTCAGCGCAACGGATCTACATGTGTAGCCGATCGTTTTAGTTTCGCAGCCACCCACGCCCATCGGCTAGCTTAGACTGGCCACTAGCCCAGTATTGTCTCGTCCTCAGCCGCTGAGCACCAGCATTGGACCAGCCCGCTGTATCGCGCTCCGACCACCCCCGCGGGCCTCAGGTGGAGGAACGTCGCAGTTAATTAAGCTGCGAGTGCCAGTTCTTGATTGGCAGTTACATTTTCCCGGAGGATTTACGAGACCCCGAGAGCTCGACATGCACCGCTGACTTTAGTATCCCCGTCGATTCCGGTCGCCCCCTTTCGTTCGTTATTCGTCACTCGTCATTCGTGAAGCGCACGCTGCTACTTCTTTTTTCCTACGAGAGACGTTTCACGTTTCACAAACGACGCTGTTGACAGATGCACATGATACTGCACCGGTCAAGGCAATGTCATACTGAAACGCAAAAAATGAAGAGGACATACCCTCGAGATGGGGCATGTCCTCGTAATGCGTCTTTGCCAGAAGCGTGATCTGACAGTCGTACAACGTTACCGAACGGCTGACTTTAAATTCTTCCCGGCCGAAAACTTTGGGACTTTGGCAGCAGGAATCCGCAGTGCCTCGCCAGTTCTGGGGTTTCGCCCCAGACGGGCCTTCCGCTTGGCTACCGTAAAGGTCCCAAAATTGACCAACGAGACGCGCTGTCCCTTTTTCAGAGACGTGGTCACGGCCCCAGTGAAGGCCTGGAGTGCGGTGCCCGCGGCAACCTTCGTGATACCCGCGGACGATGCCATTTTTGCAATCAGCTCTTCTTTCGTCATCGTGCCCCTCCTCATGTTAAGTTGAACTACGCGAATCCCTGTCACCGACGTTTGCCGTTACCACATCGTCTTGAACCAGGCCTTCCGGACACACACGGAAGCATCACGCCTCTCGAATCTTCGCAGTCCGATTCCGTTTCATGGGAATGTGCAAGTCATGGATTTTCTTCCTCAGCGTATTGCGATTCAACCCCAGGAGTTCCGCCGCCTGAATCTGATTACCGTTGGTCTCCTGAAGCGCTCTGGTGATCAAGGGACGTTCAATGGCGCTGATCAACATGGGATGCAGGTTCCGCCCTGAGCCGTTTCGCATTCCTTTCACAAATTCTCCCATCTTCCATTCGAGATAGCTTTCAAGAGAGAGGGCGTCCCTTCCGCTCGCTTCCGCGGTCTTCTGCCGCGCCATCGCTTGCAGAAATTTGGACGCGCGCTTCAACACCGATCGAGAACCGACGATGACCACGGTCTGTGTGAGATCGATGTGAGCGGGTATGGCGGAGGCGGCTCCAGCGGGTGAGCCCGGTTTCACTTCGACGATGACGGCATCAAATGCGCGGCTCGTCACGTCCTTCGGCAGTATTGCGGCGTATTTCGCGATAGTCACAGACACATCTTTGAGTGTGTGCTTGAACTGACTCTGGATGTCCGGATCACCACTGAGCAATAAAATGCTGAAAACAGGTGATGTAGGCGCCATGAAGATTCCAAGGGGAAAACGGTGAAGAGGAGCGGATTATTGCCCAGAGAAAATTTGATGTCAACCGGGAAAATAGCAATGCCGCTGCGCGATATTCGACGCGCTAGCTCTTGAGCTGGCTGGTATGTTTTATGCCGATGCGGCATCGTCACAGAAATAATTCCCCATTGACACAATTATCTAATGGGCGTATGAGGAACCTACGGCCCATTCATTCACTCGATGAGGGGGAACGGGACAGGCCGCTCGACAGTTCACGGGTTCCCCCGCCGACTTTCTCACGAGAGGAGGGTAGCGATGGATGACCTGACTCCACCTGGCCA
>JAKDNQ010000364.1 GCA_030456405.1 Nitrospira sp. | reverse complement strand
TCATGGATATCCTCCTGAAGAAATTTGCGTGTCTATTTCCCATCGACCGCACACATCTCCATCGACTCCTTCTAGTGACTCTGCTTCTGTCGGTTATGAGCAAACTTGCGCTGAGTGCGCTGGTGATGACCTATCATCCCAACGGGGTCTTTGAAAGCTCCGATTCCATTGAATATCACCAGCTCGCACTGAATCTCCTCCAGCATGGCGAATTTTCACGCTCGCTACGGGCTCCTTATGAACCGGAGATTATACGGACTCCCGCCTATCCCTTGATGATTGCCGGCCTCTATGGAGTCTTCAGCGTTCAACCAGCAATCATCGTCTTCGTCCAGATCGCTCTTAGCGTTGCGACGATCTTCATTGGCTTCAGAATCGCCACGCTCCTGTTTCATAAGCGGGCTGGCCTCCTCACTGCTTTGCTGCTCGCAACGGATCCTGTATCGGCCTATTACACACAGGTCCTATTAACCGAGACCGTCTTTACGACGGCGATCAGTTTGTGTCTACTTCTATTTCTCCATGCCCTCGCGAACCCCTCCAGGTGGCAATGGTCTTTTGGGGTCGGCATCTGTCTTGCCCTTGCGACCTATATACGACCGACGAGTTACTATCTTGGATTCATATTGCCATTCATTTTCTTTCTGATGGTACGTCCAGCGATTGGATGGCGACGCGCAGCCAAACCAGCTCTTGCCTTTCTCTTTCTCTACGTCACTTTGGTCGGCGGCTGGCAACTACATAACTATGTACAAACAGGGTCGATGGAATTTAGTCAGACCAAGAACCAATATCTCTTTATTGCAAAAGCAGCGGCAATCGTCGCAGCCCGTGACAATCTAAGCCTCGAAGCTGCCCAGCAGCGTCTTGCTGCCGAACATTTTCAATCGATTCCTCCAGACCTCCGCACGTCGCTCCAAGCACGACTCTTTGAAAGTCAGGGGAAATATGCGACGGCCATCATTGTGGAACACCCTGCTCTTTTTCTCTGGACCTCGTTACGGGGAATGCTTGCCAGCCTCTTCGGACCATCGAACCTGTCACACCTCTTTGGACTTGATAATGTGGCCTTGCGATCGTCACTTTTCAGCGGAGACTTTTCAAAGTTTTCACGCAGTCATTGGGCCATGGCCTTCGGATCCTGGATATATGGCATTGTATTTCTCATCATCCTCTACCTGGGAATACTACTGCTCTTCCTACGGGGTGGACTTTATAGCCAGGGGATGGCCTTGTTGATCTTTACAGCGCTGTACGTGCTCGTCTTAAGCAGCGGGCCCGAAGCCTACAGCCGTTTCAGACTACCGATCATGCCAGCCCTGTGTATTATGGCAGCTGCGGGGTTTATCCATCCTTCAAAAACTACCAAGCCACAGCAAAACCTACCGCGAGATAGCTCAGAGAATTGAGAGCCTGAGACGTTACGTTCATAGGTGTATTTCATACCAAAACGTGGATATAGGACAATCTAAATACCCAGTCCTCAGTGAGCACATCCGACACACCTCAGAAAGCGTGGTTCGCTGACCTCGAAGAAGCCTCCAGAACGCAGAGTTGGGCTGTTGGCTTGCGTTGTGTTGGTCGATCTGGCAAGCTACATCAGCTTCGCGCTTGAAGACGTTGACGCCAAGTGAATGAGTCCGCTTAACAGAGCCATTGCCAGCTACACGCGCAATATGATTGTTTAAATGGACTCAATAGTACGCAAGGGTTACTGGGACGTAAGTGATGTGGGATCAGACATTTTCATTCGGTTTAACCTAAGGAGGCACGTATGAAGCAGGGAACACGAACCCTCATGACGCTGGGCGTCGCATCGGTATTCGCGCTGACCATAGGGATGCCTACGGCCTGGGCCAATGAGCCAGGCTACTACGGCAAAGAAGGGCACGGAAGCGGCGGGCATAGTTCTATGGGCGGACATGGCACGAACATGATGCACAACAGCACGGGCCATTTGATCCGGCATCTGCTCAAACACGAACACGACATCGGGCTGACCGCGGACCAAGTTGGGAAGCTGAAAGAGATGCAACTCAATCTGGACAAAGTCCGTATCAAAACCGAAGCCGATATCCAGGTCGCAGAGCGTGAGTTGAAAGCTCTGACCGAGGACGAGAAATTGGATCTCGGAGCGATCGAATCCAAGTTAAAGCAGAGCGGGGATCTACAAGTCGGCTTACGCATGGCCTCCCTCAAAGCCCGTCGTGATGTTTACGCCATCTTGACGCCGGAGCAGCGCGCCAAGGAAAAGACCGAGCACGACAAAGTGATGCAGCAGCATAAGGATGCCGGCAAAGGTTATGGGAATCCTCACGGCAACCCTCATGGCGGGCCCATGAACGACAATCCGCATAAGGGCGGCATGCTGCACAATATGCGGCTCCATCAAGCATGATCGTACGGTAATACGATCCATCGGCATGCCAAGTAGGATAGGGTACGTGGCTCGAATAACTGAGAACGAAACTAAAGGATGTGATGCCGAAAGAGCTGAAACTTATGAGTCGAGATTTGCTGGCTGGCCCTGATCGGGCGCCGGCTCGCGCAATGCTGAAAGCCGTTGGATTCACCGACGAGGACTTGTCTCGCCCAATCATCGGCGTCGCCAATACCTGGATCGAGGTCATGCCCTGCAACTTCCACTTGCGCCGATTGTCGGAGCGGGTGAAGGCAGGCATCAGAGCCGCAGGCGGCACTCCCATCGAATACAACACCATCGCAGTATCGGATGGCATTTCAATGGGGACCGAGGGGATGAAGGCGTCGTTGATCAGCCGTGAGGTGATTGCCGATTCGATCGAACTCGTGGCTCGTGGGCACCTATTTGACGGCGTGGTGGCATTATCCGGCTGCGATAAAACCATTCCTGGTACCGTGATGGCCCTCGCTCGCCTGGACCTGCCGTCGGTGATGCTCTACGGCGGCTCGATCATGCCTGGCCAGTTCCAAGGCCATGACGTCACCATTCAAGATGTGTTCGAAGCGGTGGGCAAACATGCGTCAGGTACAATGACAAGTGCCGAACTCAAAGATCTCGAAGACCATGCCTGCCCTGGCCCTGGCGCCTGCGGCGGTCAGTTCACCGCCAATACGATGGCAATTGCATTCGAGTTCCTCGGGATCTCACCGATGGGACGGAACGGGGTGCCCGCCATGGATCAGCGGAAAGACGATGTGGCGTTCGAGTGCGGGAA
>JAKDNQ010000363.1 GCA_030456405.1 Nitrospira sp. | reverse complement strand
CCTTCACGAAGTCTTGAAACCGGATGGCATCGTAGCGGTGGTGTTTGATGGCCACTCGATCGGCTGTTGCGTGAATCGTTCGGCCTTCCGAGAGCAAGGGTGAATCGGCATTGAGATCTTCAACGTCGGATAAAATCGATCCCAGGATCAGTAAGCAGTCAGATGCGTTGATGAATTGCTGGACCTCGTCACGCGCGATGAGGCCTCCGTATACTCCGACGTAGAGGGGGTGGTCCTCACGGATGACGGATTTACCCAGCAGGGTAGAGGCGATGGGGATATTAAGTTGTTCGACCAGGCGAGTGAGATCGTCTTGCAGACCGAATCGTCCGATCTCAGCACCAGCTAAGATTGCAGGCCGGCTGGCCGTGGTCAACATGGCTCGGACTTCGGCGATGGCTTCCTCTAGCGCGGCGGTATCGCTTGGCTCATCGTCGAGGCACAAAGGGCGCAATGGGTGAAGCAGCGGTGTGTGCACGAGATCGCGAGGGATCTCAATGTAGATCGGGCGACGATAGCGCAACAGTGCTGCAAAGGCCCGATCCATTTCTCGTTCGGCTGTTGATGGGTCGTCTAGGGAGATGGCCGCTACGGTAATCTTCTCGAACACCTCTCGTTGGGTAGAAAAATCACGCACCATATGGTGCATATAGGGCGTGCGAATACGCTCCGAGAGCCCCGGCGATCCTGTGAGTAATACCACCGGCGACCGTTCGGCATAGGCGCAGGCAATCGCGTTGACGGTGTTGAGTCCGCCGACACAGTAGGTGACACAGACCGCTCCGATGCCGTTGATCCGTGCATAGGCATCCGCCGCGAACCCCGCACAATCCTCGCGGGTTGTACCGACATGGTGAATCGGTGAGTCCTCGATCAGTCGGTAAAGGCTGAGGACATAATCGCCGGGGATTCCAAAGATATGACGGACTCCCAACTGGTGGAGTCGATCGATCACGGCGGAACCAATGGTTGGGGTTCGGTTCATCTTTGGATTTCCTGGTTAGTTTATAGAGTGGAAAAGATTTCCGATCCCACGCCTAGCCCGCTACGGAAAAACTCGGTTGTTGCGGTAATACGCCGCGATCAGCTCATGTGTCGTGTCGGTGTCAGATTAGCACGCAGGATGCGCAAAAAGGCCGTCCAGCAAGGCCGCAGCGAGCGAAGAGGCGAGGCGTACGCCTCGGTACGTTGAGCCTCTGAGCGATGCGAGAACGCCGGTGGCGGACTTTTTCCGCATCCTGCTAAGCGCAGCAAACCACAGCGCAGGTCGGCCGTCAAGTAATCGAAGGCATCGGGAAAGACTTGACGTTCGGGTCGTGCCGTTGGATAAGTACGCCATGACATTTCATGATGACAGTCCCCGCGGGCACGTTCGCCTTTCTCGCACAGCTTCGACCGAGGCGTGGGGGCATCCTTGGATCTATGCCGGGTATGTCGGAGAGGTCAGCGGCAATCTGGCTTCCGGCGATGTGGTCGATGTCATAACGCCGAACGGGCGATTCTACGCCAGAGGCCTCTATAATACTGCGTCCAAGATTCGCGTGCGAATCCTGACGTTCAACGACGAGCCCATTACAGAACAGTTTTGGAGGGGACGGCTTGCGCAGGCTGTCAGGCTGCGCCGGCGAATGGTTACCGGCGCCAATGCCTATCGCCTCGTCTATGGAGAAGCGGATCGATTGCCGGGCTTAATCGTGGATCGATACGACGATGTCTTGGTTATGCAGACCCTCTCTTCCGGCATGGACCACCGGAAGGACTTGCTGGCCGATCTTCTTTGTCAGGAGTCTGGAGCCTCGCGAGTGTATCTGCGTAACGATGCAAAAAGTCGTGCATTGGAGGGGCTGCCGCTCGAAAGAGGATTCCTCCGAGGGGGTGGCGCGACGATGGTCAAGATCCAGGAAGGGCCGTCTCGATTTCTTGTCGATATTGAACGAGGGCAGAAAACCGGTTGGTTTTGCGATCAGCGCGAGAATCGATTGGTGACGGCGCGGTTCGCGGTCGGCGCAGATGTGCTGGAGGTGTTTGCTCATACCGGCGCCTTTGGAATTCATGCCGCGCTTGCGGGAGCGAAGTCAGTGGAAGGCTTGGATGTAAGTGAAGAGGCCTTGACGCTCGCGCGCAACCATGCGGCGTTAAACAAGGCGGAAGATCGTTGTGTCTATCGAGCCGCGGATGCGTTCGAGGAGATGCGGACACTGGACCGGGCTGGGCGCCGCTACGATCTGGTGGTGCTCGACCCTCCGGCCTTTGCCCGCAGTAAACAGGCCGTGCCTCGTGCCCTGGCTGGATACAAAGATGTGAATTTGCTTGGGATGCGGCTCACCAAGCCGGAGGGATTTCTGGCTACGAGTTCCTGTTCCCACCACGTCACAGAGCAGGAATTGTGGACCAGTATCCGTCTCGCTGCGCGAGATGCGAAACGGCAGGTCCGTCTGCTTGAACAGCGAGGGCAGTCCAGTGATCATCCCATCCTCGCCACCATGCCGGAAACGCGCTACTTGAAATGTTTCATCCTTCAGGTCTTGTGAGCGAGACAAGCTAGACGTGCGAGAAAGGCGCGACTCGAAGGCCAACACTTCAATCTTCAGCCTGTCTCGCTCGTCCCGCTCTTCGCGCGCGTCGCGCACCAATAGCTAATCGCTCGGTGGTTCGAAGTGGCCCGACGGATGGTTCTGCCAGGGGACTGTCGACTGTTTGGCTTGTTTGACGAGGCTTCGCAAATTCACTTCCGCTGCACGGAGCAACTTTGGTTCTCCGCTTTGTATGATAGCAGTCAGTAGGACATACAGCGCGCGATCCATTTGTGATCCGGCAAGAATGCGCTCTGTGACAGGATCTGGACCTACGGGAATGGAGTCGGCATCTTCTTCTGGATCGTCAAACAAAGTACGGAATGAGGTTGGGTGACTGAAAAGCCAAGCCGGAGGAATCTTTAGAGCCGCAGCAAGTGCTTCGAGGAGCGAGGCCGAAGGGTCGATTGCTCCTGCTTCTATTTCCTCTAAGACGCTGGGCAAAAGAGGCAACTCGGTTGCCAAGTCGTCGACTGAACGACCTCGCGTGATGCGCCAAGCTTGAATCTGCTCTCCGAGTCCCATGGCGCGATGGTACTCAAAGTACACGACTCTTCGCAACCTCCCTCGCTCGGTCTATGGAAGGATATGCCTTGAAACACAATAGCTTATGTGAAATTTCACTTACTGGAAG
>JAKDNQ010000362.1 GCA_030456405.1 Nitrospira sp. | reverse complement strand
GCTTCACCACCCGCTCGACCCATGACTCACTCCCATAGGGTTGTCCTTTGACCACACTTCGCCGCACCGCCATAATCTGTTCTTCCCGTTCATTCGTATTCACCCAGTCGAGCCACTTCGTGGGGCGCTCCATCGGCCAGGCATGTACCGAGACCGATCCACGATTCGCCGCACTGCTCCAGCGCCACTGCTCGGTTCGCTCGACCAGCCCAGCGCGGACGGGATTCCGTTCGACATACCGACAGACCGTCAGCAGATACTCGCTGGTTTCGACCGGAAAAGACTTGAAACGCCCTTGGTAGACGTGACCGTCTCCTACCGTATGACGATGCTGGTGCCAACGCTGCGTATGCGTGAGGGTCAGCCAATTCATGAATAGCGAGAGATCCCCATCATGTCGCGGCCAGACCACAAGATGCCAGTGATTCGGCATGATGCAGTGGGCGAGCAGTCGCATCGAGACCCGCTCGCAGGCTTGCATGAGCACGCGCTCGAAGGCCGCATAGTCCCCATCGTCCTCGAAAAGCGTCATACGCGCATTCGCGCGATTCAGCACATGATAGACGACATCCGCAGATGTGGGACGCAACGGCCTTCCCATTGGTGTAATCCTCAGTTCATGACGTCAGCACAAACAATGGTTCCTGACACCTTTTTCCCCCACGTACCGGATCCCGACAGATCTGTTCTTACGGTGGCTGGACGGCTGATCGGAATGCCGCCCAGCTTATTTGTCATCCCGTTGAATCTTTGTGGCCATGGCTCGGGTACGAGATTCTGAGCCGTCAGCATTGATGGTGACAGTGATAGAATCGATGGTCGCATAAACAATGGCGCGACCTCCCGCCATGGCTGAGACTCTGCTCACTTCCTGCTCATCGCATCGGATGAGATAGATGACTCGGATCTCCCCTGTGTCGTCGTCGAGCTCGAATATTGGCCCGCAGATAGCCGCTCCCGCCACGTTTTTTCCTTCCATTTGTCCAACGAGCTTGAGTTTTCCTTTGAGGACGACATCATGACGGTGAAACGCGCTGGGATTCGACAGGACTTGCTGAACCGACGTCATCACGTCGGCTGCCAGGCTCTGGAAGCTCACTCCGAGGAGCGCGAGGATCACAACCCCATATCGAATTGTGGTCTTGGTTTCCCTTTTCATGGGGCTACACCTACACCTTCGGGTTTCGGCCGCCGCGCATCGCGCATACTGACCAGTACTTGCTGAATCTGCTGATGCAAGCGCGCCAGCACGTCCACCCCCATCGCCACGCGGGTGACAAGGGCACCGTCCAATCCTTTGGGCGCAGCCTGGCCATTCTTCGCCGTCTTGGCAATGGCGGCCAGCAGCGTGGGTTCGATGAAGCCAAAATCGACGTAGGCAATTCCCTGCGCCACGCCGACATTGGTGTAGTTCGTCGCACGCGGATGCGCTGACGACTCGCTGGGCTTCAGACGCACGTTCAACGCAACGGTCAGGTCTTTCGATTCGCTCATGCTCGTTGACTCCTTGTATGATAGACGTAGGGGTTAGACTGGCGGCAGATTCGTGAGGTGGCAATCCTGAAAGGCGTGCATTCTCGATGCTCTTTTCATTGCAAAGGAAGCAGAAGGTATCAAGCCAGTTGGTTCCATGTACATACCTATTTAGAAGGGGAGAAAATTCAGTGTCAGGAATAAGAATTCATCAGCTCCGTCTTGGCCGACCTCGTGCTCGTGAGGTCGCACCAAGTTCCACTGCGCCCCCATCTGCTCCACCCCCGGTTTACTTCCGTACGGTTGTCGCTTGATCACATTTCTCCGCACCGCACTCAACTGCTCAGTCGGTTCTCCCTCGTTGACCCAGTGGGATCAATCCGCAGGACGCTCCATCCCACTCCGCTGACGCGGGACGCAATGGCCTGCCCATGCCTATCCTTCAGTTCAGGTATTTCGGCATGTATATTTGCGAAAAGCAGTGGACGATACTGCCAGTTCGCTACTGTGTCAATGCCAATTTCACGAGACCATTTCTCATCAATTGATCATCCCACGCTCGCCTATCCAAGAAGCCCGCACCACCCGTCGCACTGAGATTTGACGGATTGTTCAACCCGTCGCCTACCACAAATGAGCACAATGGGTGGACAATATACCGTGTCAGCAGACTCTGGGGAAATCGCTCGTACGACGTTTCGTGTTGGTATTCTATTCGTATAGAGGGCGAGAACTCTCCCTACGCTCGCTCATTCTTCGTCCGTCACACGTTGGCGGCCATAACGAAAAGCCAATCATGTGCCATAGCTGTCCTCGTCCAGCAGCCGAATCCCAAACTGATCGGACTTAAAATTCTTGGTCGTCAGTGACCCGGAACCGGTCAGGACCAGATCGATCCCACTTTTTGTATACGTGATCCCCGTCGCCGCTGTGATACACAACTGTATTTCTTACCCAGGCTAAAACCCTGTTGGCAATCGCCCGGTTCTAGCGTAAGATTTGCCCACCATCAGTCATCGCTTATTGTTCACGTCTCCCCTATGACACCACCTGATCCACTATCACTCGCGCGCCTTGCGCAAAAGTACGTCTGGTGGACGACACCGGATATTGCGGTCACCATGCCGGAGCGCCTCGTGGCCCATGTGATGAACATCGGTGATTACGACGATGTGCAAGCCCTGGCGACACTCGCGGGGGATGACTATCTCCGCGCGGTATTGCAGCATGCAGAAATCGGCCAGTTCACGCCCCGTTCATGGGCCTACTGGCATTACCGGCTCGGTCTGGCGACACCGGGTCATGTGCCGGCCATGCCTACACGGACATTCGCATGATCGGCACCCTCACGCCCTGCCTGGAAATGTTACCGAGTGCGCAGCGAGCGTTGTGGCCGGCGCTCCGTCCAGCATCGCACCTGGGATTTGTGCTCTATGGCGGAACGGCGATTGCTTTACGGCTCGGCCATCGTTCGTCCGTCGATTATGACTTTTTCTCAGACCAGCCGTTGAATAGGCAGGCGTTGTATACGGCTTTTCCCTTTCTACACCAGTCCACGATCCTCCAAGATACGCCAGACGCCTTCACGGCCCTTGTGCCCTCGAGTACACCGACCGATCAACCGGTAAAGATCTCCTTCTTTGGGACGTTGTCATTTGGTCGCGTGGGTGTGCCGCAACTGACCGATGATGGGATTGTACAAGTTGCTGCGTTCGAGGATCTGATGGCCACCAAAGTCAAG
>JAKDNQ010000361.1 GCA_030456405.1 Nitrospira sp. | reverse complement strand
GAATCACAGAGTAATTCGAAGGCATCGGTGCCAAGGCCAGTACGTGAAATGATCAGATCCGGATCGATGGGCGACCAGGGTTTCAGTAACAAGCCGAAATTGACACGGGAATACTTCACGTCGAGGAAGCGATAAATTGCGACAACTCCCATGTGCGAGTCTGTTATGGAATCGGGGGCGCCTAGCTTCATGATGACATCGGTCAACGTAGTTTGCCCTGGCACGATAAAGGCCACGTCCTCTTGCGTGATCGGGTTATTCAGTGTGATGCGAGCGACGTTACAGCCGACGAAGATCACGCACATCAGAGAGGGAAGGAGTATGGAGCAAAGCCTGGACAAAGGGAACTTCATCTCATTGTCCAAAGGGCCAAAAACGAAACTCCATTCCATCCGTGCGCTTCGATAAAATGACGTCCTCGACGATCCCTTCACGGTTCAGGATGACGAACAGGTCATCGCTCTTGATGGACATGCGTGAAAAATTAACGAGGATGAGAAGCAAGCTTCCCACCTTCGCGTCGTATCGATAATACTGAAATACGTCACGGCCGTTTACTTGAAGAAGCCGATCCGGCGCCCCAAGTAGAGAGAGTACTTCGGTCTTCGTGGTCGTGTCCTTCTTGATGGCAAGGACAGACTCAGAACTGATGTCGTCGCCAAGGGTGCCTCGGCTGAACGCACAACCTTGAGTCATGACCAGGACTAGGATGATGATGAGGCCTGTCAACGGCTTGTACAATAACACGATGACTCCTTTTGCTAGGCTTCGTTTGGACGGTCTTCTAAACCCTCTTGCATTCCAAAACAAAGTCGGTTTCAAATATGGCATAGGATGACGGAGTGAGTCCGACTTTACGGTACACGGCTTGGGCAAGGTCGTTGTTCTTCTCGACGTACAGGCGGACTCCGCAGACGGTCGGGCTTGTCTTGGCGGTGGCCATCACGGATTCATGCATCCGGCGAAAGACGTTTTGGCGACGCCAGGCGGGGTCGACATACACACTCTGAATCCACCAAAAGGCGCCGTTGCGCCAATCGCTCCATTCATAGGTGATCATCAGCTGCCCCAACAGCCGGCGATCGCCGGGCTGTTCCAGTTCGGCGACCATGAAAAATCCACGATCGGGAGAATTCAGGATGGCAATGGTTCCGTCATGCAGGCGGTCGCAGTCAAGGTGGCGGCCTTCTGTTTCAAGAGCCATGGCTGCACTGAATGATGCGATCATTGCTGCATCTTCTGGCTTGGCAAGCCGGATATTCAAATGGTCGAGAATCGACATGGGGTTAATCTGTTGTCTTCGAGGTTTGCAGCCATCCAGCTTCCGGTTTATATAGACCGGCGGTGCACTCCATCTTGATCGCCTCTTCCGGTAGCAGATTAATCGGACGCGTCTGTGTCTGAGGGACAAGCGCAAGGAGCCCGCTGAACGGATGGAGGGCCGTAGGCACAAAGACCATGAGCAAACTGGTTGTTGGTGAGACTTGTAGCGCTGGCGGAGCGGTTCCCATCACAAATCCGATCGCCCAAAGACCGTCTCGAGGAAACGGAAAGGCCACCACCTTGCTGTGCCCGAAGCGAGAGCGGAAATTCAGAAGATCGGCCATCCCTTTGAGGGTGATGTAGAGACTGCGGACCAACGGAACGCGCCCGATCCACCGTTCTGTCTGAGTGATGATGCGCTGCCCGACTATATGGGTCGCGATGGCGCCGATGACCAAGACAAGGAACAGAAACAAGATGAGGCTGAGTCCAGGCCACGGTCGATGCCCCATATTCCAGGGGAGATCGTAGATTAATTCATTGAGGGCGTGAAATAGCGCGGAAAGGATAAAGAAGGTGGCCCAGGCCGGCACAAGGACCAATAAACCAGCCAGAGAGTATTTCCACAAGGTGTTTGCCATCACCACGCGTGTCTTTGAATGCGCCCCAGCGAGCGTGTGCAGTATAGCAGAAACCGCCTGTCTAAAGAGGAACCTGCATCCGGGGTTGATCTCACGATCTCGATGATCTATTCTGCCACCGTCATATCGGTCGGGTTCACAGGGGAAGCGTTATGGCAGAACGTACTGAAGTAAGGCGTAAGGTAAACATCGACAAGGATCTTCTTGCTATTCTTTGTTGCCCTGACACGAAGCAGGACGTGAGTTTGGCCGAAGAGGCGTTCATTGCCAAGTTAAACGGGGCCGTGAGTCGTGGGCAATTAAAAAATAAGGCGAACAAGCTGATTACGGAACCCCTCGATGGAGGGTTGATAAGAGCCGACCGACAGATACTGTATCCAATCCGAGAAGACATTCCTGTCATGCTCATCGAAGAAGGCATTCCCCTGGAAGGAATCATCTAGCCAGACTCGTCGACAATCTCTTTCTGCGTCTATTCCTAGGCCAGCACGTCCCCCTATCAGCATATTCCGCGACCCATGCATAATGAGGAGAAGGCTCGGCAGCAGCTACTCATTATTATTAGGCATGACAGCGGGCTAGCCGTCTATCGGTTGTCATTTTTTGACCCGGTCGACGTCCCGCAGTGCTGGCAAAGATATTCGTATAGATCTCCGGTCGGGAGTACAAGCAGCAGTCGTTCTCGTGTAGGGGTCGCTACTCGGCAGGAAGGGCAATAGAGCAGCGAAGCATTTAACGATCTGAATTGGTCCGGTTGTTTAGAGGAAGATGGTCTTGGCGGTCGAGCTGTGTTGGGAGAAAGACTGGTCAGCCAAGTTGGGCTAGGCGGCTTTCGCGATACACCTGACATATGACAATTCTATAAAAGGTGAAACGGAACTCTTCGGGCTTTATCGCAATAGTACGCCATGAGTCATGAACCTCACCATGGGGCAGGTGGGTACGAGAGACTCGATTGAAGACGAGAATGTTAGGCCGTCGGCGTCTTTGCTGACTCAATGTCCGTTGCTGTGATCAGACTCGATAAATAATCAGCGACAAAATTGAGAGCCTCTTCTCGTCCGTCTGCACGACGTCCCTTTTCTCGACGCTGGACCGATAATTCGTGATCGAGATCTGACTTAACCTCGGTCAGAACTCGCTGAAGGGACGAAGGAGTCAAGTTCGCATCCATATCTTCAAGCTCTTGGCAGCGATCAAGTACCCAATTCAACCCCTCAATTCGTCCAGCGTAGTGCTCCTGCTCCGCGGTGTCGATCCGCGACATGGTGGTGGCAAATGTTTGTGCTTCATAGATGAGATTATAGAAGCTGGT
>JAKDNQ010000087.1 GCA_030456405.1 Nitrospira sp. | reverse complement strand
TGCCCTCCACCAAACCGCACTTCGTGCGTGCCGCGCGCTGTTCTTCCATTATGCGCGCGGATAAAACCATCATGATGGTTCTGGGCGACAGGATGGAACACCTCCAGTAAATCCCTGCTTGCTCGTGCCGGCGACTCTTCAGGCGAAGCCTATCTTCATTGTGGCCGCCGGATAAGTGCCCTCCAGCAATCATTTCAGAGATTATGCCTGCGCGTGCCGCGCGCTTTTCTTTTATCGTTGCACGTGGATAAAACCTTCCCATACCCTCCGCTGGCTCTCTTCATGCAATGAACGAGGTGATAAATCTGTCCCAGATCACTTCTTACCACACAGTTTTTGACAAAACCTGCAGGGCAGCCACACATAGACCCTTGCGCCATCATAAAAATTACTCCTACAATACGCCACCCTGCGAGGCCCCTATGCCTTTCTCGATCCGTCCCTTCCGCCGCTTCCCCGTGCACTGCGCCGTCACATACAACGCGGGTCCATTCCAAGTCCAAGGCACGATCTGGAATCTCTCCTGTACCGGCTGGCGACTTTCCGGTGATCTACCGATGCGGCCAGGGGAAACACTATCGCTCATAGTCACACTTCCCAACAAGCAATGTATCGAGATCCTTCAAGCCGTAGTCCGATGGCCTTATTTCAGCACTGCTGGACGCCATCTTTTTGAGTCACATTCCACGTCTCGACTTTCTGTTGAGGATCGTAAGTCGCAATAGCATTACACTTTGCCCGTTCCATCACCGTCATTTCCATCGGCCACAAAATCACCTCAGCGAGACACAACGTAAAAAAATCGGCGGCAAGATACAAAATGATTCTGGCCTTCGAAGCCTGATTCATTCCCGATTCAAATTCGAACATGTCCTGTTTTTTTTCCTTCCGAGTCAGTATCAGAAAACTTTGGAGCACCAACTTTACTAATCAAAATCGGCCTGGGCGTCCCCACTCCGATCCCTTGCAAGTCCGCTGGCCCTGGCTGCGATGCTGCCTTATATACCGAACATGCCAATTGAGAAAATACAAACATCATTAGCACAATCAAAGATACAATCCTGTTCATAACGGCCTTCCTTCCAGTAAATGTATTGGTGCTGTGATCAAGTGAGACCATCCTAGCCCCTCACGCTTCCCTAGCCAATTCCTCTAAGGGGGTATTCCCAGGCGCTGGAAGCGCGGACCCTCCAAGGGCTAAGCCCTTCCTCCTTATGCAGGATAGATGTTTTGTATAGCGCATGTGCAGAGTAGCGCTACCGTAGGAGAACCATCATGCACATGCAAAGAAATTGGTCCAGGGTAAAAGGAGGGTCGCGACATGCCGAAGATTTCTAAACGAGCGGTGGAGCGTATAAGCACCGGCCTCAAGCGCTTTCAACCGATCTTGGAGGCCTCAAAGTCTCGGGACGTGAACGAGTCCGATACGGTGGTCCTCGTCACCCACCTCCTACAAGAAATATTTGGATACGACAAATATGCTGAAATTACCTCCGAGCACATGATCCGAGGGACTTTTTGCGATCTAGCTGTCAAGCTTGAAGGCTCATTAGCTTTTCTTATCGAAGTGAAGGCGATCGGTATCGAGCTCAAGGAGCAACACGTCAAGCAAGCTGTTGACTATGCCGCGAACCTCGGGTGCGACTGGGTGACGCTCACGAATGGAGTGATCTGGAGAGTCTATACGGTTATCTTTTCCAAGCCCATTCAAAGTGAGCTCGTGGTCGATCTAGACCTCTTGGCGCTCAATCATCGCAGTTCTGATCACCTCGAAATGGTCGGTCTCTTAGCCAAGGAGGGTTGGCAGAAGGCACAGCTAGGCGAGTACCACTCTCAAAAACAGGCCCTCAGCCGTTTCACGTTGGCGGCTCTCATGCTGAGTGATCCTGTCCTTTACATACTACGCCGAGAAATTCGCCGCCTCTCACCTGATGTTCAAGTAGAAACGGACGAGATCAAACAGGTTCTAGAAGCAGAGGTCCTTAAACGAGAGATTTTCGAAGGGGAAAAAGCAGAAGCCGCGCGGAAGCATGTCGCCAAGGCCGCGGAGAAAGCACTTCGAGCGTCGAAATCAGAGTCACTACCGCCCTTAACTATACACTCTACAGAACACTCTACAGAGAACGTCGCCGTCTCTCTATCAGGGGAACCAGTATGAGTATCGAACACAGGGAAGATTGCACATAGCATTGTGCTGTCCTCACCTGTTGATTCGTCCATTCCTCTTTTACCCGTAAGCTACTTTAGACTTTGCAGGCCGTAAAGGCACTCGAATTGTCGGTCTAAATAAGTTGGATTTCCCCCGCCCTCCACCACCATCATTGATAACTTGCATGCCGGTCAATAAACGGTCAAACGTCCCCGTGGCCGTGAAGCGAGATAGCCAGGCTTTCCCCCTTCCAGAATTGGCTCACAACTGATATGCCGGTCCAGGAGCTTTCTAAGTATCTGGCGGGCAAGCGCATACTTCCGATACCACCAGCACCACCCGTCTTTGACCAACGTGTGATTGACGTTGGTGCCATCGGGCCTTTTACTCTTGCACTAGGCAAACAAAAACGGCGGCCCCAGTGCTGGAACCGCCGTCGGTGATGACGATATGCGTGTCTACCCTATGCTGCTTTCTTTCTCTTCCACGCTGCCAGACCCAAGAGGCCTGCGCCGAGCAGGAGTAGTGTGGAGGGCTCAGGAACGGATTGAGTTTGGTAAGTCAATCCCTTTACCGAGTAGTCCGACCAGCTATCATTGCTCGATTTGAAGATGATGGAAGAAATACCGGACTGAAAAATATTGAGCGTCAGTTCACCATTGAACGCTCCCACGGAAGCGAAAGACGTAAACGCCCCTCCATTCAGACTGTACATTCCATCTTCGGCTTGGCCAGTGGAGCCTTCGTTTTTAAAGAGGTCAGTAATGTACACGGAATCGAGCGTCACCGGGGTCGCGAAGACAACCTTCAGCTGCTCGGTCCCGCCTTGGGTGATTTCATCGTCATTGATGCCCAGTCCATCAATGCCTGAGTTATCGCCGCTCGGCCCACCTATGTAATTGACGGTGAGCTTAGCAGTTGGACTGGGTGCAGCGAACAAATCAATATTGCTCACATGCATACTAAATGAGTTCTGGCCTTGAGCTCCATCCCACGACCCATCCGTAAAATCTATGGAGAGAGCAAAGGCGGTCGAGCCTACCGCCACAGAAATTACGCTTGCGGCTAGTACCGTAAAAAGACCCGTTCGTATCCGACCTCTTGCTTTCATGCGTGATCACCCCCTCTCATGACCGCTCTGTAAAAAGCCATCGTCATTATCCTGATGCCAAACATACACGGTGAGGTGAAACAAACACCACCCCTCTGACGTATTACGTAGGGAGCCGCACAAGGCAAGGCCGTCCCCTGGAGCCACCAACCGCGGTGTAGGTTACGCCGCATTGGACGGGTAAAAACAGTAGGGGCGAATCGAGAAGGACATGGGGGCCTCTCAGGGAGGCGCGTTGTAGGTGGGCAGTGAAGGAAAACGCAAGGGCTGTGCCCGTCATTGTGCCCATGAGGGTCTATATACCACCTCCCCCACCCTACGAGACAAGAAAAGCCCCTTGTAACCATTTATTGAGTGATACAAGGGGCTTTTCGTTGCACATCAGTTTATTTAATCACTAGGCGGCAAGCGCAATCCCGCGTAGCCCAAAGCGCAGGAGCGGACCCAACGCTGGTGAGATTATTGCCCTCCACCAAATCAAGCTCGCGCGTGCCGCGCGCTTTTGTTTTATCGTTGCACGCAGATAAAACCTTCCCATACCCTCCGCTGGCACTCTTCATGCAATGAACGAGGTGATCAATCTGTCCCCGATCACTTCTTACCACACAGTTTTTGACAAAACCTGCAGGGCAGCCACACATAGACCCTTGCGCCATCATAAAAATTACTCCTACAATACGCCACCCTGCGAGGCCCCTATGCCTTTCTCGATCCGTCCCTTCCGCCGCTTCCCCGTGCAATGCTCCGTCACACACAATGCTGGATCATTCCAAGGCCAAGGCACGATCTGGAATCTCTCCTGTACCGGCTGGCGACTCTCCGGTGATCTACCGATGCGACCAGGGGAAACACTTCAGCTCACGGTCACGGTCCCGAATGAGCAACGGACCGTCGCGCCTGAAGCCGTGGTGCGATGGTCGAGGGGACAGGAGTTCGCCGTGGAGAATGTTTTGATTGAGCAGCACAACCATGTGCGGCTCCATCATTACGTGAATCGCTTGGTTCGAGAACCGGAGAGGATGAGCCAATGAGTGCTGACAGCCCCAAACGGGAATCGAAGACCCTTCTAAAAGCTGTCAGCCGAAAACATCCAGGAGAAACTGACCCTCCCCCACTGGGCGGAGATGGCGTGAGATTTTGAACCGTGGGCAGAATGCGAGGAAAGCACGTGTGTCCGGAATCGGAGGGACGACACGCCGAGTTCCACAGGCAGCCAGGACGTCAGATATTGTCAGGTCGACGATTCTGAGAAGCTGCTAATCTCTCTCGCTTAATATTTTCGGCACTTATGCGTTCTAGTCGTTGGCGCTCCTCCATTCTAGCTAGTCGCTGAATATACCCATTCAACATCATTAGCCCAATGATGACGACCCCCCCTGCAATGGCCAACACCATATTTCCCAACCAATCCTTCATCAGCGCAGCTCCTTGTTGAGTGAGTTTTTCGACATACTACCTTCCAGACGACACTTCAAATGGCATGAACGTATACTCATCCGCCATGGCTTTCAAGCACGAAGTCTGCAAAGGCCGCCGTGGGAGTGGCGGAAGTGAGGAGGGTTATTTCTTGGCGTTGGCACGCCTGGGTTCAACCTGCGCAGCTCTCAGCGGGACACGAATCGTCGGCCTAAATAAGTCGGATTTCCCTTGGGCGAGTCCAACCCTCAGCGGGACCATAATTGCCAGGCCAAAATAAATTTTCTTCCGCTGAGCCTGAACCGAGAGAGAGGAGGATGATGACAGGGAACGCGTCTCATGCGATCCGCGCAAGCCCTTGAACTGTAAGACCTAGTGCGTCGTTTAACGACGGTAGAAACGTCTGCCCTCCACCAAACAGAGCTCACTCGACCCGGAGCCATATGATGGTTCCGGGCGACGGGATGGAACACCTCCAGTAGATCCCTGCTTGCTCGTGCCGGCGGCTCTTCAGGCGAAGCCTCTCTTCTATTGACGCCGCCGGATAACTCCTTTAGTTGTTTTTTCCGTCGTTGAACCCCCGACCGGGGGATTCGAAAGGGGTGTGCCCCCTTCGTGGGGAGCGTGCGAGGGGGCTGGGCTCCCTCTGCAGAAGCGGAGAGGCATGTCTCAGAGCCGAACCCGCGACGGAGGGCGGTTCAACTCCCCTGCCCTCCACCAGCCTTCGCTAAATCTTCGGCTGGCAAGCCGGCTTTAAAGCGACGGCTGTCCACCGAAGCTTTAGCGAAGGTGGGCAACCTCAATCGGCCCGTGGCCCTTGCGGCGTCGTTCAGTTCCCTCCTACAATACGTACCCATTCGCCTTCAGCATTACGTCAATCGACTCGTACGGAAATTAGCGGAGACCATCCCATGAGCGACGACCGCCCCGCACGCGATACCATGTCCCTTGAAGAAGCGACCAACTCCAACACGCGAGAGATCGCCGCGCTTGTGGAAGGCCTCTGCCCGAAGCAAGATCTCTCCATGCAATCATTCACCTCCGAATAACGTATTAGAATGATCGCGAGCATTTTACACAGATGTTTTAAGCGAGCAGCGCTCGAGCTTTACCACAGGAGGGCTTACTCTATAACATTTAAAGTCGTACTGTATTTAAGACATCTGTTTCGGTTCTTGGAAGCACACAAGAGATTTCCAATTAGACCAAATACATTATTTAACGACTTTCTGTTCCGGCTAAAAGCCGGTTCAGAACTTGGGAGCCCTTTACGAACATTCATTACCGATAAAGAATTCGCGAAAATCTACGTGGAAAAGAAACTTGGCGCCGGAACAACTCCAGCCACTCTCTGTGTTTTGCGGACACCAGAGGAAGTTGAAACATACCTCCCGGCCACATATCCAGTAGTGATCAAACCAACACATAGCAGCCGCAGAATTGTCCTAGTATTTTCGGAACCTGATTACCATAACGCAAAAACACAAATTAAAGATTGGGTTAATGAAGACTATTTTCTAGAAGACCTAGAGAGGAACTACGCGAAACTTGAAAAGAAAATAATCGTTGAAAAATATATAGACGACACTTTCGCAATTGAAGGATCTGTTCATTGCCTGAGCGGAGAACCGAAAATTATTAGCCTGATTGATCGAAAGACTAAAGAGCGTCAATCTTTCGATACAAATAAATCTCCATTGGGAGTGAGCTTGGCTTATCGATTGAAAGAATTCGAACCAAAAGACTGGGGTTTCTTAAACAGCCTTTTGAAAAGCTCAAGAATTCTCTCTGGAGAATTCAGTTACATAAGAGTAGACTTTTACACCGATGGTGAACGGGTACTTTTTGGCGAATTGACTAACTTGCCCGCAGGTGCGAACGGAAGGTTTTTCCCTGCTGGTGGGGAAAAGAAGTTTTCCGAGGTATTCTTTAACTCTTGGCAAAAATAAAATCCAGCTCCCAATTGACTGTTACGCCCTCATTCTCCATAGTCAGTCCTAGAATGTCTTCCACTTGAGACAATAAAATCTCCCTCGAAATGTTCGATAGGCCAAAAAACTTGCTCATCCAATTGAATAAATGATCTTCGTTGCGAAATACCCAAGGGCACACTATTGTTTCTCGTTTGATGGTTTGGTATCCAGCAAGAGCAGCTACGCTGACAAAGTCTTCTTTTAAATAGTTTCCGGTGTGACCAGTACCCGTATATTTGCCGACGAATTGATCGAGGAAGTGACTAGTGCGAGAGCTCTCTTTCACCTCGGCCATGAGCAACCGTCCGTGTGTTTTTAGCACTCTTCTTGTTGCAAGAAGAAATTGAAGTTGTTCATCGTTATTCAAATGATGGATTCCTGCACTGGATAGAATTACATCAAAATAGGCGCTGGGTATACCATCGAGATTGTAGTCTGTCTTTACGATATTCCAGTCTTTCAAAGAGTCCGGAACAACAAAATCTGCCAGCGTTATCTCTATATTCGAGGCAAATTGTTTAAGCAAATTACCTTCGAACGGCACATTTAAAACGGTTTGAGCTTCCTGGAGATTCATCACATCGAATAAAGGTTTAATTTCCGATGCTCGTGGGGAATTATCGTCCGCGTAGGCGTGAAGGAGCCCGCTGTTTTTACCAAAACGATCTATGTAGCTCGTGTGCATGCTAGATTCTCCTTCTTCCCTTTGGCTCTGGAGCTGTTACATACAAGAAAATTGACCAAGGGAAAGGTGTCGCCGTGTTGGTAGTCATATTGGATTAGACCCCTATCCGAATAAAATACCCTAGATGTGGATCAACGTGGGAGCACGCTCCAACTACCGAGCGGCTCCGGCCAAGCCGTGGGAACCCACCAATAGACCCCGCATTGTAATGCTGTCAATGGTCCCCTACAGACGAGGGGGATCAATCTCAATCAGGACGTCAAAGACTGCTGGCGCTGGTGGTATCGGAAATATGCGCCGAGGGATACGGTGCTGGAAGGGTTAGAGCACGAAGCGCGAGAGGTGAGAATCCCAGTGGGTATTGGGGAAGGCACGAGTCCCCACCCGTCGTGACGCTACATGGATTTTCTCCGCTAATCTCCCTTGCGTCTCCTTTGCTTCGCTCCAATACGGTTGCGCTCCTGCTCGTAGCCCACGGCGGCGTTGTACAGCACGAGATCGAAGAAGTGGCCGAGCAGGAGCTGTAGCTCCATCTCTCCATGCAGTTCCATGGCGTTATCGGACAGACCTTCGCGCTGGACGAAGGCGCGCACGTGCTCTTTAGTGGAGATGATGGCCCAAGCGAAGTGGCTGTAGGCCACACCCTGCTGGGCGCGCGCCGCGCCCAGCTCAGCGTACCGCCGCTCCACCTGGGCATCAGCCATATCCAGCAACCACTCACTCAGATTGCGGTAGATCTCGCGGGTGCGGGCTTGGAGCTCATTCACCGGAACTTTGCTCAAATCGCTGCACCGGGGAGAGTTCCACACCTTCTCACTGAGATCGCGGGAAAGTTGTTCGATGTGATTCTCGATAAGCCGCACCAACTTGACTGCCAACATGGCATACCTCCGGGTAGAACAAGCCTCTGCGTAGGAAAATTCGTAGCCCCTGCCGGGCGAAGACCTTACTAGATAGATGGCTCCAACGTCAATCACGAGCTGGCAGCGCGTGCCGCAGGCTTTCTCTTGATCATTGCGCGCAGATAAACCCATCCTGTCTCCTCGGTCACCTCGTTCTGC
>JAKDNQ010000360.1 GCA_030456405.1 Nitrospira sp. | reverse complement strand
GCCTGCTCCAGCGTCACCTTGGGAGGCATCGGCGGCTCGAAGGGATCCACGACCGCTTCAATGATCACGGGCCCAGGAGCCGCCAGTGCCTGGTCCAAAATTTCGCCGCATTCAGCGGGGTCCTCAATAGTGAACCCCGTCCCGCCGCAGACGCGCGCGAAACCGGCAAAATCGATGGGCTGCAACTCGCATCCATATTCCGGGTTTCCGAGAAATACCATTTGCTCCCACTTGATCATCCCCAGACTGTTATTTTTTATGACGACCACCTTGATCGGAAGCCGATACTTGACGGCTGTCGCAAACTCCCCCATCAGCATCGAAAACCCACCGTCTCCGACAAATGCGACGCATTGCCGGTCGGGGAAGGCCACCTGAGCCGCGATGGCATAGCATAGGCCGTTGGCCATAGAAGCGAGTGTGCCGGAGAGTGAGAATTTCTGGCCGCGCTTGGCCAAAATGTGCCGCGCGAACCAGGTGGTGATGGTGCCGGAATCGGACGAGACGATGGCCGTGTCGGAGAGCCGTTTCCCCAGTTCCCAGGCGACAACCTGAGGCTTCATCGGGACGTCAGACCTGGTGCCCTGTCCCTCCATCAGTATCCACCACTGTTGCATACCCGTTTGGGCTTGCTTCAAAAACTTGCGGTCCTCATTTCGCGTGAGTAAGGGAAGCAGCTGTTGGAGCGTGCGGCGACCGTCGCTGACCAACCCGACCTCCACGGGATATCGCAACCCTATCCGCGCCGCGTCGATGTCGACCTGGACGGCGCGGGCCTGTCCGGGTTTCGGCAAAAATTCGATATAGGGGAACGACGTCCCGACCATGAGCAGGGTATCGCACTGTTCGATCGCCTCCTGCGACGGTTTGGTGCCAAGCAGACCGATGCCACCGGTCGTATAGGGATGGTCGTCAGGAATGGCCGCTTTGCCCAGGACCGTCTTGATGATGGGAGCTCCGAGCCTCTCGGCCACCTGCGCCAGTTCGTCGGCGGCGCCATTCGCGCCTTGACCGACGAGAATCGCGATCTTGCGTCCGGCATTCAGAACTGCGGCCGCCCGTTGTAGGTCGCGGGCATCCGGCAATCGGGCGCTTCCCGCGAACACATCCGAGGTATGGCCGGCTACATTGCGCTTCGACCGCTCGCCTCCCTCGTGCTCCTGGATATCGACGGGGAAGTTGATGTGCGCGACACCGCGATAGGCGAAGGCGGTCCGGCAGGCGAGATCGGCGACCGACTCAACATGACTCGCTCCCATGACTCGTGTGTTATAGACCGCGACGTCGGCGAAGACCCGATCGAGGCTGATATCTTGCTGCGCATGGGTATCGATCAAGTCGTGAAAGTGATGGCCGGTGATCGCCAGCACCGGCTGGCCCTCCAGCTTCGCATCGTACAAACCGTTGAGCAGATGCAGGCCCCCCGGACCTGACGTGGCGAGGCAGACGCCAAGCTTGCCGGTATATTTCGCATAGGCGCAGGCCATAAATGCGGCTGCTTCCTCATGACGCACTTGGATAAAGCGGATGCGATCCTGCCGCTTCCTGAGCGCTTCCATAATTCCGTTGATGCCATCGCCTGGCATGCCGAATATCACCTCGACACCCCATTCTGCGATCGTATCGATCAAGATATCTGCAGCGGTGCTCTTCATGCGACACTCCTTTCTCAGCCTTTATGCGGCGCTTGACTGTGTAGCCCACATTATTCATGACCGCTTCTACTGCAACCGCCGATACGCCGCTGCGACAAGCCTGACGGCGAGCAGGCTCGCCGCTCGGTCGATCGACATACTGTTTCAAGTATGCCTCCCTCCCTCGCGGCTCCGCGTGCCCGACTCGCTTGGCGTCTTGGCGGTTTCGTCCCTCGACTGGGCTCGGGACCCTGAGCGTGTCGAAGGGTCACGAACTGTCATGAATACTGTGGGCTAGGGGTCAATGCCCAAGCCCACACCCAGGCCTAACCGCGCCCGCAAGAGATCGTGCCGAGTGACGGAGTACGTCACCACGCCGTCATGCTCAACCGGCAGGCCCACGACCCCATGTTGCTCCATCATCTTCGCCGCGTCGGGAATCGTCGTCAAAGAGGTGATCACGAGCCGATCCTTCCGCATGATATGCTCCGCCTCCAGCTTGCTCAGATCCCGCTCCTCATCAAGCGCTTTCATGACATCAAACTCATTAATGAACCCGAGATACTTGCCGTTCGCATCCACCACCGGCGCGCCGGCTGTGTGGGTTGAACACAACGCCACCGCAATCTCCAGGCCGTTCTGCCCGGCGTAAAACACCAACGAATTCGTGGCGTCAATCTGATCGATGGTCTTGAGCCCTCCGGCGGGAACGCCTGGCATGGTCATGAAGTCCTCCTTGTTGGTTGCTGACACGTGTTGTTCACCGCCTTTCGCGGCGTCATACAAATCGAGTGCATTTCGCATGAGATCCATTTGTATTGATATGCGAGGGAGCTCCACCCTCAATACTTTCCTCCTACGGTACCTCTAGCCACAGGCGGATCTTGGAGTTCACCTTCATATTTATTTGGGATACCGAGCCGCTCTAATCGTGTCGCCGGGGGGGAGGAGAGATATCGGATGAAAGTCGCCTTGCCTTCCGACGTGGTTTCAACTTTCACCATATCCCCGACCTGGAAGGGACAATCGCCGATCCGGAACCCCTGATGTTTCGCGCGGTCTTGCTCCTGCAACACTTCCGCTTCTTCCGGCAATCGCGACGGGCAGACCATGCTGGTATTGGTGTCGACCGGCACAGTGACTTCGCGGCCGGAGGGTAGCCGGAGGGAGAGTTTGTCTCCCACGGTTTTCGTGATTTCCCCACGAAGAAACTGGATGGCGCCAGTTGCGGGCCGCTCGGCTATCGCAGGCCCCGGCATGCCAATGACCCAACTCACTGCCGTAGCGGCGAGCAATCCTCCCCATCGGAAAAAAGATGTGCTGACTCGTGATGATTGATTGTGGCTCATTGTGACCTCCTGGGTTGATGGCTGATATTGCACACTCTCGGCGATGGTCCCTCGACCGACGTCATTGCCTTCGAGACTGAACACAGAACGTTATGGCTTCGGTTGGGGGGTCAGAATCTCCTACTCCACGTCCGGCTAATCTTATAGCCCGCAGCCCTGTCGATAACCTCGTTCTGCGAACGTGAGCAGCGACGATACGCGGCTTCATACTGTCTCCTTCCAGTGAATGATTAATTTTAGTTT
>JAKDNQ010000359.1 GCA_030456405.1 Nitrospira sp. | reverse complement strand
ATCGTGACCGTGGAAGATCCGATCGAGTTCGTCCACAATCATAAGCGATCGCTGATCACCCAGCGAGAAGTGGGGTTCGACACACTCTCATTTCAAAATGCGCTGAAGAATACCCTCCGGCAGGCGCCGGATGTGATTCTGATCGGCGAAGTCCGGGACACTGAAACGATGGAAGCGTCGATCACCTTTGCAGAAACCGGACACCTCTGTATCGCCACCCTCCACTCGAACAACGCAAACCAGGCCATCGAACGCATCATGAATTTTTTCCCGGTTGAACGGCATGCGCAGATCTATCTCCAATTGTCGCTCAATCTTCGCGCCATCGTCTCGCAGCGGCTTGTGCCATCCGTGGACGGAAAGCGGGCTCCAGCGCTGGAAATCCTGCTCGACACGCCCCGCATTAAGGATCTCATCAAGAAGGCTGAGATCGATTTGCTCAAAGAAGCGATGGAACAAGGGGTGGATGAAGGCTGTCAGACGTTTGACCATGTCTTATTCCAACTCTATAAGGCAGAGCGGATTTCGCTCGAACAAGCCTTGATCAATGCCGATAGCGCCAATAATCTCCGGCTCAAGATCAAGCTTGAAGGCCTTAAAGGGGACGATGCGATCAGCGCACTCCTCGACAAAAAATCAGGCGACCACACGACCGGCGCGTTCAAGATTCAGGGGGGAAACGTAACCCCTCTCCGCAAACGATAACCCTCCCCACTTACCGGCTTGTGGCCAATCCGACGAGGATCACCGCGACTACTGAGTCGCGGTGCTCCCTTGTTGCTCAAGATACGATGCAATCTTCTCCAACGCGAGGGCGCTGAGTTTCGCGCCATACCATGTCGGCATCGTGCCGGCTGGATAGCCCGGCACGACGAACAGCCCCGGTTCGATGACCGATTCGACCACATATTCGTGCACTGTTTTCGCGTGACCTCGATATGTTGGATCGGCCAATCTCGCAGAGCCCGTGGATCCTAATGAGAGCGGCGGGCCTACGCGCCCGTCGGCCCCAGAAATACCCGGAACCAGGTGGCACACCGGACAGCCGGCCTTCGTAAAGATCTCCGTAATCGGTTCATCTCCAGTGACCAACGACACCATATCGGGTGTCAGCGCGACGGACGATACAACAGGCACCGGCGTGACCGAAGGGGGATTAAGGGATCGGAGAGCGAACAATGTTCCCAGTAGCAGTGCGACCACGATGAGGGGTGTGATAGATCGTTCAGGCATGGAACCGGTCGGGGGAACAGTTCGGCAGAGGCCTGCGCCGACGGTCGGCGTCACTCACTTCGGCATATCCGTCGCACAGCGAAATCCGACCGTCCGATCCTCGAAGTTCGGCTCCGCTGAGAACCGCGCCGTCGTACGCAGCGCAGACGGAACATCCGCCCACGACCCTCCTCGCAGGACGCGCTTCTCGCCAGTCATCGGGCCCGATGGGTTCCTCCCTGGACTCTTATGATAATAGTCGCGCGCATACCAGTCAGCCACCCACTCTGCCGCATTCCCCGCCATATGAGAGACGCCAAACGGGCTCTTCCCGCCCTCTTTCAATCCATGCCGCACACTCATTCCCTCAAGACCACCGGTGACCGCCATTAACGTGATCGCTTCACTCACCCACATGCCTCGGTTATAGTTGGCAATATCGACGAACGGCTGCATCTCTCCCCACGGATACCGGCGCCCATCGGTCCCCCGAGCCGCCTTCTCCCACTCAGCTTCCGTCGGAAGACGTTTCCCGGCCCATCGACAATAGGCGGCTGCCGATTCCCATCTCATCCCGATTGCCGGCCGATCTCCCACCGACGTCGCGGCCTCATCGTCCCATGTCGGAGGAGCGTCATGTTTCCCCTCTTCCAGAAACTTCCGATAGAGGCTGAGGGTGACTTCATACCGGTCGATATAATAGGGATCAAGCGTCACGGTATGTGCAGGTCGCTCGTTGTGGGGGCCGTCATCACTCCCCATAGTGAAAAGACCAGCGGGAATCATCACCATCGACGCGCCTTCCAAGCCTTGACTCACATCTACCGACGACACAGCCGGCCTTCCCTTCGAGTGCTGTGGCTCCGCCGCTCCGAGACAGAACACCCCTGCGATCACGCTGATCCCGGTCCACAGAATCGTCTGTTGTACATATGTGATTCTTTCCATTGCCGGCCAGTGTATCCAGCATAGAGGACAAACTCAATGGAGTGAGAAGACTGCTCAATAAGGATCGAACTCATCCGGTCCACGAACGTGTGACGGCAATTCTGATCGACAGCATCGTAACCTGGGCCACCGTTGCGCAGCCGCCGATAACAGGGATAACAACAGCGGCGAGTACCTTCACAATAGGCTGCCTAGGCACCACTTTCCTCGCTGCTTGAGGTGTCAAAAAGATATTTGAAATATCTCTCCGGTGCATTGAGGAAGTCGCGTGTCACGCGGTAGTGCTCGGTTTCACGGTAGGCGATCTCTTCGACCCCATTTCCGTCAAGGCTAAAGAGCACAGCGCCGGGATAGCTCAGGATAATAGGCGAGTGAGTTGCGATGAGGAATTGCGCATGCCCGGGAGCCTCGAGGTCGTGAATGATTTTGAGGAACGAGAGTTGCCGTTGCGGGGACAGCGCAGCCTCCGGCTCGTCGAGGATGTAAAATCCCTGCTCGAAACGATTCGCAAAAAGCGAGAGGAAGGATTCGCCGTGGGACTGCTCATGCAACGATTTGCCGCCGTATGCCCGCAGATCGGATACCTGCTCGATGTACGTGGCAAAATTGTAGAAGCTTTCGGCCCGCATAAAGAAGCCTTCCGGCGCCTTCGGGGACCACGATAACCGAAGGGCCTGCGCCAATTCCGACCGGTCAGCGAAGGTCTCCCGGTTATGATCGCGATTCCCACCTTCTGGGTGGAACCCGCAGCACTCCGCAAGCGCTTCAAGCAACGTGGACTTCCCGCTACCGTTCTCGCCGACGAAAAAGGTGACATTACTCCGAAACGCTATATCGATCCCTTGAGACAGCGCTTGGATATTGAACGGATGTCGAGTTGGATCGAACTTCTCGGGGAGACTCACCACTCGTCGGAGAAACGGCGCACCCGTGGGTGGTACTGCCGTGGTAATCCGTCTGGTCCGCTTCATAATCGAATCACCTCGCAACTGATGGAGTGCAGGTGCCAGCAGCTGGAACAAACAGTTCTGCTTCCTTCTCCTAGCCGACTGACTACGCAGCATGGAGAAGGA
>JAKDNQ010000358.1 GCA_030456405.1 Nitrospira sp. | reverse complement strand
CGCCCTTGAATTGCACATCCACGCGCGTCCGCCCGTCTTCGGTCTGATAAAGGATGATGCTGGATTGCGACAACGAATCGTCAGACATGGGAATAATGGAGAATGGACAATGGAAAATGGACAACGATCATGAAGACATCCGGAGTTTGCTGGAATTGGTAATGCTGGTCAGCAATTTCAGAAGCTCCACCACATCCTTCATAATTAATTTACAATTGAGAATGAGCAATGGACAAAAACTGAAGAAATACTTTTCACTGTCAATTGTCCCCTGCCAATTCTCCATTGAACGCACGGTGCAGGATCGACTTCTTCAACGCCTCCAGGGCGGCGAGTTTTTGCTGATAGATGGATTCGAGGCGTTGGGTTTCTTCCGAAAGGGAGTCGATCGTGGTCACAATTCTCTGTTGATGGTGGCGCGAAAGAACAGGAATCATCACGCTCTTTAGTTCGTCTGAGTCTATCTTGAGTGTTCCGTGAGCCGCACTACTCAAGATGTTGTCGCTTGAATTGATTCGGTCTCGTAGTGCGAAAAGGAGATACCGAGGGATCAGGTCTGGCTCAGGGTGGATTCCTCTGATGTCTTGATTGAATGTACAGGGAACCATTAGCTCGGCGATTTGGGAACCATGCGCCAGCCCCATACCGCGAACAAGAATTAGGAGCGTTCCTGCTGGCGCCATGCGTGTTGAGGACTCGTCCACTGCGGACCGAGAAATGTGCAACAGCGAATCGGACAGTCGGGTTGATTTCATATCACGTCCCGAAACCCAAGGTATTTCGCCGCTCCAATAGCTGCTGTTGCTTTTGGATGGTGTACCGCCACTACTAAAAGTGCAAACTTCGTCCAGTCGTTTCTCCACCCACCCCTTGCCGCGCTGGGTGAAAACGGAATCGAGGTGGCTTTCGAAAAGGGCGCGGGCGTTGTGGAGATTCTTTTCGGCGATGGCTTTGGCGGTGGCGATGCCGTCAAACGCTTCGTCGAGGATGACGACGATCCGTTGCTGTTCGTGGAGCGTGGGGAGCGGGATCGTCGCCAACTTAATATCCCGAAGAATAATCCGCTTGATGGCCGCTCCCGTCATCTGGCCGGTTACGCTTTTGAGGCCATTGGGGCTTTGCAGATAGTAGCAAAGGAAAGCTGGTTTGAGCGCGGTGGGGTTGGTCTTAATGAGGCACACGCTGGAGAGAAGGCTGAACGGTTCATCAATCGTATTGAGAGTCACGTTCCCTGTATTTGCGCCGTCCTTAGTGAGCAAGACATCCCCGATTCGCGGCTGGCAGCGCGGGTAGATTCGGTCATGAAAGTCCCGCTCGACGTAGGACACATCGTCAAGGTCAAGGTAGTTTGTACGAATGTTCTTCGACGTGATGTAGAGGAATCGTCCTTCAGCAGGAGCATCGAACTGTTTTTGAGGAGACTCGTGCGCTCCGTCTTGGATCGTCTTGCAGACTTCGCCCAGTGTCTTGGTGTGCCAAGCTTTCTTCACCGCGCACCGTCCGTATTTCCGTCATTCCCGCGCAGGCGGGAATCCAGGACAGTGCCGATCCCCTGGGTTCCCGCATTCGCGGGAACGACAGAAGGAGGAGTGTCACCGAGGATGTCCGGCCATAAATCGAGCCAGCCCGGGTTGAACTGCTCGATAACGGAGAGCTTCCAGTTTCGCAGCCATTTCTTCATCGCTTTTTCTTTACGGATAGCATGCTCCATCGTGTCATGCTGCTCATACCACACCAGCATTTTTACGCCGTACTTCTTGGTGAACCCATCGGCCAAGCCTTCTCTGTGCAGCCAGACTCGCTTTATCAAATCGGAGGTTACGCCGATATAGAGTGTGCCATTGCGCTGCTTGGCAAGCATGTACACGACGGGGCTTTTCACAGCATGCCCCTGATATTCCCCAGCACCTCCGCGCTCTCTACATCCAGCGCGGCGATTTCGTCCATAATTACCTCTGGGCTGCGGTGCGTGATTGTCTCGCCGCCGTTGGGGTTCTTCACGGAGAGGTCATGGGTCGTCTGATCGATGTACTTTACGTCCAGGCTCCAACTCTTGGGCGAGTCGGCGAAAGTCTTTTGCAGTTTGAGGAACTCGGCGAGGTCGGCGTCATTGAGCGGGTTAGTCTTGCCGAGGTTTCGGCCAGGGTCGAGCTGATAGAACCAGATCTTGCGTGCCTGCCCTGAGCCATGCCGAAGGGTGGGCGTGCCTTTCTCGAAGAACAGCACCACGGTCTTCACGCCTGCCCCCAGGAATGTGCCGCCTGGGCAGTCGAGCACCGTGTGCAGAGTACAGCTTTCCAATAGCAATTTGCGCAGACTCACCGAGGCATTGTCGGTGTTGGACAGGAACGTATTCTTGATGACCACGCCGCCGCGCCCGCCCGCCTTGAGCATTTTGATAAAGTGTTGCAGAAAGAGAAAGGCGGTCTCGCCGGTGCGGATTGGGAAGTTCTGCTGGACCTCCTTGCGCTCCTTGCCGCCGAAGGGCGGATTGGCCAGCACCACGTCGTAACGGTCCTTCTCCTGAACGTCGGCGAGGTTTTCAGTGAGCGTGTTGGTGTGAATGATGTTTGGCGCCTCGATGCCGTGCAGAATCATGTTCATGATCGCGATGACATAGGCGAGAGACTTCTTCTCCTTGCCGTAAAAGGTGCGGGTTTGAAGCGTGGTGAGGTCTTTAGTGGTGAGCCCTTCGGCATTGCTCAGGGACCGTGAGCCTGTCGAACGGAGGTAATCGAACGACTCGCAGAGGAACCCCGCTGAACCACAGGCCCCGTCGTAGATCTTCTCCCCGAGCTTCGGCTTGACCACCTGCACCATGGCGCGAATGAGTGGGCGTGGAGTGTAATACTCGCCGCCGTTGCGCCCGGCGTTGCCCATGTTCTTGATCTTGGCTTCGTAGAGATGCGACAGCTCGTGTTTCTCGGTCTGTGAGCGGAACCTCAGTTCGTCGATGTGGTCGATGATTTCGCGCAGGTTGTAACCGCTTTGGATCTTGTTCTTGATTTCACCAAAGATTTCCCCGATCTTGTACTCGATGGTATTCGGCCCACTGGCCTTCTGCTTGAACCCGTGTAAATAGGGAAAGAGCTTCAGGTTGACGAAGTCGCGCAGATCATCGCCGGTTATCGCTTTGTTGTGGTCGATCACTCGCCCGGTCCCTGAGCTCTGCCGAAGGGTTGGCGCAGCCCAGCTCTCCCAGCGGTAGGGCTTGTCGAGGATGAAATTGTATTTCT
>JAKDNQ010000357.1 GCA_030456405.1 Nitrospira sp. | reverse complement strand
GATATCGGATTCCGCGCCGCAGCGGCGAATCTCAGCGACATCGCGGCAATGGGAGCCACCCCTCACTATCTGCTGGTGTCCTTGGCCATCCCTCGCACCGGCGCCAGCCGTCATGTCCATCAGATGTACCGTGGGATAATGGCCGCATGCAGCCCGCACCACGTCCGGCTTATCGGCGGAGACACATCGGCTTCGAGTGGCGGATGGTTTCTTAGTCTGACAGTGATCGGAATCGTCTCTCCCAACAAGGCCCTCTTTCGGAATGGTGCTCGGATCGGCGATTATCTCTACGTGACCGGTACCATCGGCGATTCATTGGCCGGCCTGAGACTCTTGAACGAACCGACAACCCGCGCGACACGGCATCCACGCACCGCGGTGCTCTCAACCAAGAACCGGCAATTTCTGATTGGGCGGCACCTGCGTCCGACCGTGCGCATCAGGGAAGGCCGGTGGCTCAGCGCCAATCGTTTCGCCACCTCGGCGATCGATCTTTCAGATGGCCTCTCCGGCGACCTCCGCCATCTCTGCGAGGACAGCCATGTCGGAGTAGAGCTGGACCTTGGCGCGCTTCCATTATCGCCGGCCTGCCGCGCCTATGCAGCCGCTCGAAAACTTGACCCCGTACATCTTGCGCTGACCGGAGGCGAGGATTATGAATTGCTCTTTACCGTATCGCCACGGCAGCGATCACGGCTCGATCGCTCAGCCATCGAACGAGGATTCTCCCTGACCTGTATCGGAACAATTCACCCCTATCGTTTCGGATTACAGGCCCTGTCCGCGCACGGCACACGTCATCGATTGGCGATGACCAGTTACGAGCATTTCACGTAACCGGTGTCATCCATACTATCTATGGCCAAGATCCCTTCATTTCGTTCACTGTTGAAACAAGTCCTTCATCTCCAGGAGTCACCGCAGAGAACGGCGCTGGCCTTTGCCATTGGCGTCTTCATAGGATTTTCTCCGCTCTACGGATTGCACACCGTCATGGTGTTCTTCTGCTCCTGGGCAATGCGTCTCAATCTACTCGCGCTCATGGCAGGCGCCTTTCTCAATAATCCATGGACCGTGGTCCCGATCCTCGGCGCCACCTACTGGGTCGGCGCGCTCTTGCTGGGTCGATCGGACAACCCCTCCTTCAATTGGGAAGATTTGAGCTTCAGTGCGATCTATGAACAGGTCATGCCCTACGCCGTACCTTTTTTCCTTGGCGGATTTGTCTTGAGCATTCTCGGCTCGGTACTCGCCTATCCACTCGCCTACTTTTTCGTGGCCAAATATCGGGAATCTCATCCACTCGCTACGGCAGAGCCGTTGCCGCCCCCTCAAGATATACGCTAGAATCATCTCTCGACATGTCTCAATCAGGCCATCAATCCAATGCTCCCTATGATGGGTCGGCGCTGATCGCCGATCCCATCCATCAATATGTCTCCTTCACCGTGCCCTTCTCCACTGCGGACGCACACGAACGGACGGAAAAGGACCTGATCGACTCTCCCTGGGTCCAACGGCTCCGGTATATCTATCAACTCCAAAGCGCCCGATGGGTCTACCCCTCGGCAGAACATACCCGCTTCGTCCACTCGCTCGGCACCATGCACGTGGCGGGACGCTTCGCGCGGCATCTCTATCCGTTTCTCAAAAATGCGGTCAAAGACGTCCCATCGGCCAACTATGTCGAAGAATTTCTCCGCATCACGGCACTCGTGCACGACATCGGCCACGGCCCCTTCTGTCACTTCTTCGACGATAATTTCTTACATGCCTTCGGCGCCAGCCACGAAAAACTCGGTCAGATTATCATTCGCGACCATCTGGGTTCGATCATCCGCAAGATCCGGCGCAGCCCCTCCGGTCCCTTCGCCAACGGCGAAGAACTCAATCCCGATCAAATCGCGCATGTCATTCTCAAGGAAAAAAGCAAAGACAACTCCCGCATTCCGCGATGGCTCAACATGCTCCAGCCGGTTATCTCCGGCAGCTATACCGCGGACAACCTCGATTATGTTCTCCGCGACTCCTATATGTGTGGCGTGGCTGTCGGTCCGGTCGATCTCTCCAGACTCATTCACTACACCATCGTCACGGACAAGGGATTTACGATTCATAAAACTGGTCTCCCTGCCTTGCAGATGTTCCTGAATACCCGCATGTATCTCTACTCCAACGTCTACTATCACCGGACGACGCGCGCCATCGACATCCACCTCCGCGACATTTTCGGCGACACGATGAAACGCCTGTTCCCCCACGATCCCAGTAAGAAGATGGACGAGTACCTGACGCTGACCGACTGGTCCTTGCTTGAACAGGTGCGGGGATGGAAGACCTCACGCCATGCCGCAGAGCGCCGCCTGGGCGCAGAATGGCAACGGATCCTCGGGCGCGATGTCAAATGGAAGATGGCCTACAGCGCCGTACTCAAGGAAAAAGGTCAGGAACGTGGCATGGATTTTCCAACCCACGAACATTTTGAGGAACGCATCAAAAAAGAATTACCAGCCGGACTCAAAAAAGTCCCGTTCCGCGTTGATATGGCGTTGCTCGACCCACGGCCCGACCCGAAAGACCGTCGCGGCAACCCCCTCTACGTGTACGACCCCGGCGCCAAAAGCATTTCGACCGACCCATTGGAAGAATTCCTCGACCTGCTGCCTACCCGTTTGGTCCAATTCCGCGTCTATACACTCGATCACGCACAGGACGAAGCCCTCTCACGTGCCACCGCCACAGTCCTCAACAAAACCCCGTCGGCCATCGAGTCAAACGATTAAACACCTAAAGACGTTAATCGTTACTGGTTAATCGTCGATTCACGTTTCACGAATAACGATTCACGCTTTTTGCTGACAGCCAGCCGCCAGCCTGAGATACTGCCCTTGTTTCTGCAATCCTTGGAGGCCACCATGAAACAACATGCCTGTTGGCTCGTCATCGCTCTTAGTCTCCTTGCCGTTGCGCCAGCTTGGGCTCAACCAACTGAAGGCCATTCCTCCGATAACGCTGCCGGAATCCTGAATTCGCTCCCACCGGATCTCCAGAAAAAACTCGAACAGCTCTCTCAACTGATCGATCGGAATATCAAGGCGGGCACACTCACTGAGGCGCAGGTTCAGCAGGAGCTCATGTCGGGACGTCTCGAACAGACTATCCGCTCTCTAGGCCCAGAGGCGAACCAGTTATTCGATGAGATCAATACCGATATGAAGAACGGCAAAGGCCCAGGCGAAGA
>JAKDNQ010000012.1 GCA_030456405.1 Nitrospira sp. | reverse complement strand
CACCGGGTGAACGATTATGACTCAGTTGCGCAGAGACTTCCAGGATTGTGACGAAATGAAGGCATGTGTGGCGCGCTGGTTCAGGAGGTGGGCGATGGTGTACAACCTGCGCGGCCTGTGCCACGACAAGCCGGTATCCTGAGGCAGGTACTGGCACAGCAGTCTTCAGACCCTGTCGCAACGTTCGATGTGTTGGGGTGGGGACGGCTCAACAGCTCTTGCCCGCCAGAACGACAAACCGGCATCGCCATCACTATCTGGTTTTTATCTTTAATGCCGGATCGCGCCTACCGTGGCCTGCGAGAGCGCGTCCCCGAGTGCGAGGGATCGGGCCCAATCGAGCGATTCCACTGTGGCATTGATGATGGTTTGGTCCCGAAGTATTTGGTTGTCGAGAGTGTTTTGTAAGACGGTCATGTCTGTCGGCAGCAAGGCCATGCCAGGGGGCAACGTATTGCCATCTCCCGTTTGGATGTGCGTGAAGGTCTGGTTCTGATCGCCGTCTAATTTCATCAAGTCAGGAATATTGAGCACGGTTGAAGTGACGAGCTGACCATTGACCCACACACTCTTTTCAATTCCGAATGACATGACGGGACCATTCTGGTTGCTTTGAAACCCTCCTCGCATATGGTCCAATGCTGCCTCGCTCACTGGTGTCCGCCGCGTAAAATCTACGTCTCCCTCGTATCCCATGGCTGGAGTCATAGACTGCGCGCAGAGGAGCGTGAGCAGCAGAACCTTCGTCATGTGGCGAATCGAGATCACAAAGAGTCTCATTAGAAATCCCTCTCTCCTGGGCGAAAAAGAATAATGCTATGCAATGTGTCGACGCTGAGCGGTCGTCCGAGAGGGGACCTTGGACGGACACTCCAATCGCGGGAGGTATTGAATGCACCATGTGCCGGGGAGTCATGGATGGCAAAGACGATGCGGTTCGCCCATGAGGCTTCAAATTGCTCGCGCGGCATCACTCGCGTTCCCACTGCCGGATCGCCAATCAAAACCTTATTGTCCCGTATGCCTTTCAACACCACAAAATGGTGATAGCCGTTATCCACGAGCAACACGATCGCCGGAATGCCGGCCTTCGCCACGTCGTCCAACGAGACTTCAAACCCATCTGCGCGATAGCCCTGAGCCTCCAAAAACCGCTTCATGTCCAGGAGCGAAAAGCCTTCCCGCTGGATTTTTTGTTGATTGCCGTGGTCGAACATCGTTCGGAACGCCACCTCTTCCGTGAGGGGACGACCATAGTGGTAGGTTAACAGCGTAGCGACGGCGGCCGAGCCACAGCTGTAATCATATTTCTGGAGGATGACAGACCGGACTTTGAGTTCGCGCATACTCCAGACTGGGAGCAGCATACGACTGCCTACTCCAGGAGTCACCTCGATCGTGGCCGCCATCGTTCCGCTCGCGGCAGACAGTATCACGGCGACCACATATCCGAGAGCATGTTTCGTCAGCATCGATGTTTATTTCACTGTGAGGTGAAGCGTGGTGCCTTGCTGCATGATCACGTTGTTGCCGGTATTTTGAAATATAGTCGCAAGGCCGCTCATTCCAGCAAACGCGTTGCCGGTAATCGTATTATTGCCGGTCACATTGTCGATAGCGACATTGTCGAACAGATTGGCATTCAGTATGTTGGCGTTGATCGTGAACGGATCGGTCTCCATTCCCCCGCGTTGTGTGTCTAATTGGTCCGAGGGGACGGGATCGCCCCAGGAGGTGATCTCCGTCGTCTCCGTCGACTCCGGCGAGCCGGCGTACGCCATGCTCATGCCGAGCCCGAGGACACTCACTAATATTGAGAGGTAGATGCGCATGATGCCCTTTCTCTGGTTGTGGCCGTCGCCATCAGGCTGGAGGAGCGGGTGCTCCTCCAGCTCGATGTCTGCTTAGTGAATATTCACGTTCGCCATTGTGGTGACCCCGACCTGCTGAAGGGACGCGATCCCCGTGTTCTGAATGGCCACGGTCACGCCGGCGGCGCCGCTCAACCCGTCCATCGAGTTGTAGGCATTGAAGGTCCCCGCGTGTCCACCGTTCGCGTTCCCTCCTCCACCGCCAGTTCCACCGTTCCCACCTCGAGCGTCCGCGGTCGCGTCTCCGCTGGTCGCGCGGCCGCCTGCTCCACCCGCTCCACCGCTTGCCCTGCCACCGGCTCCACCGGTTGCATTGCCACCGGCTCCGCCGATTCCCTCACCGCCGTTCCCAGCGCTTGCATTGCCACCGTTTCCAGTGGTTGGATCACCACCGTTTCCACCGGTCGCATTACCGCCACGCGCATTACCGCCACGAACGCCAGCGCCGCCTGCGGCAGCGCCGCCGGTGGCGGTGCCACCGTCGGCATGGGCATGGGCATCATTCCAGCTGCCGGCATCGCCGCCGTTGCCGCCGTCGCCGTTGCCGCCGTTGCCGTTGCCGCTAAAGAAGCCAAAGCCGTTGCCTTCATAGCTGACGACGGGAAGGCCGCCGTTCGCATCGCCACCGTTGGCATAGGCATCGCCACCTTCGCCACCATTGCCACCGCTGGCATTGCCAGAATAGGCATCGGCGTAATTATAGCCGCCTCCGCCATTCCCACCAGCTCCACCTATGCCGCCGTCGCCTCCGTAATTGCCGACGCCGGCAACGCCGTTCCCTGACACCGATCCTTCGAGTGTGGTTGTATTGGCTACGTGGGTATAGTTGAACGCGTTGTTCAGGTCTACGCGCAAGTGGGTGCTGGCCGTCGAGCCGTTTTGCGCCGCGGCGCTGATAATCCCGTGGGCGTCGTTCTCGTCTGAGGCTCCCGCGTAGGGCGCAAGACCAAAGGTCAATGCCACCGCTGCTGTCGTGAGCATCACTTTCTTCATGTTCTTCATGTATTCCTCCTAGCGATTAGATTATCTGTTTAGTGAATATTCACGTTCGCCATCGTGGTGACCCCGACCTGCTGAAGGGCCGCGATCCCCGTGTTCTGAATGGCCACGGTCACGCCGGCGGCGCCGCTCAACCCATCCATCGTGTTGTAGGCATTGAAGGTCCCCGCGTTTCCACCGTTCGCGTTCCCTCCTCCACCGCCATTTCCACCGTTTCCACCGTTCGCGGTCGCGGTTGCGGTTCCGCTGGTCGCGCTGCCGCCTGCTCCACCGGCTCCACCGGTTGCCGTCCCACCGGCTCCACCGGTTGCCGTCCCACCGGCTCCGCCGGTTCCCGAACCGCCGTTCCCACCGCGTGCAGTGCCACCGTCTCCGGTGTCTGGATTACCACCGTTCCCAGCGCGTGCATTGCCACCATTCGCATTACCGCCATGACCAAATAAGGCACCGCCGCCTGTGGCAGCGCCGCCGGTGGCGCTGCCACCGTCTGCATGGGCATGGGCATCATTCCAGCTTTCGGCATAGCCGCCATAACCGCCGTTGCCGTTGCCGCCATAGCCGGCGTGAGCATCGCCACCGTCTGCATCGGCCTCGCCACCATAGCCACCATCGCCACCCCTGGCATTGCCAGAATAGGCGTAGGCTTCATTCCAGCCTTCTCCGCCAGCCCCACCAGCTCCCCCTGTGCCGCCGGCGCCTCCGGTATTGCCGATGTCGTGAACTTCGTTCCGTGACACCGTTCCAGTGAGCACGGTTTCATTGACTACGCTGGTCTGGTTGAACGCGTTGTTCAGGTCTACGCGCAAGTGGGTTGTGGCCTCCGAGCGGTTTTGCGCCGCGGCGCTGATAATCCCATTGGCGTTGTTGTCGTCGGCTCCCGCGTAGGGCGCAAGACCAAAGGTCAATGCCACCGCTGCTGTCGTGAGCATCACTTTCTTCATGTTCTTCATGAATTCCTCCTAGCGATTAACGGTTAAAAATAACTATCGAATCATACTGACGCGTATTGACACTGTGACGCCTCGGCACCTCCTTTCCAAATGGCTCTCCGTGTACCGTAGGCCTAGAGAGCTAGCTCGGACTCTCATGGAATGCCAATTATGTTGTTCTGCCTTCTCACCACGAGAGATGTTTCTCGTTCGGTCTCCTCGATGGACTCAGTGTTCAAACGTATTATAACTTACTGACTTCCATGGCAAGGCCTTAAGCAATCACTGTGCCAGTTGGTCCTTTTCCCCGTGTCTTTGAACGCTCCAGCTTGAATGCGTCCAAATCCGCTGGTTTTTGCGAGATCGAAGGGAAACAGGGCGGGAGAGCAAGATGACCCGCGCGATCTCAACTGAATCGTTTTTGATTCATCACTGTATCGAATTGGATTCATCCGGCTCGCGCCGTGACGCGTCGTTCGTCCCTCGTCCGGCGAAAAGAGCATCGAGCCAATTGGGTATGGTTCGGTAGCCGAAAGGGCCTGCCTGTCATCGGTGATGATGTGGTGAAATATCTGATCCAATGGGATTCGCTTGAACATGGTCAGGCTCAAGATCTGTGTCCTCTTCCTCTTGAGTCGTCTTTGGGGGTTCATCCCATAGGTCGACGTGAACCTGCTGCACTTCGGGAGTGACCCGGCTCTTGGGCTGCTTGTTTTTCGTGCGCTCTTTCTTCTTCTCATTTGGTGAGCCAGTGGGCATCTCGATCCCCAGAACCCTGTCTGGTGAAACCGCCGCACCCCTGTGGATTGAGAGAACCAGGGAGAATACATCGACCGGTAGCGGCCAGGCGCAGGACAGGCTGGAGAACTTCGGGTCGAGAGGTTCATCGTACAACCATCATCAACTCTGCGCACCGCCCACGCACACCGTGTGTAGACGCGAACAGTATCAATTAACATGCCTGATCGAGAAACGCCTTGATGGCAAAGGATTATCTGGAGGAAGGGAGAGAGGACAGACGGAGAATCGGAGCCACAAGCGGGTGAGTGTCTCATATTCATACAATTCCAATGCAGAACATTACTTATATTTCGGTTGAAAAAGACAGGCGATTCAATAACTGAAGCTGTTGATGCGATCCGCGCTAGATGATGAGGGCATTGATAGTAAGGGATTATTTGGCGGAATGGGGAGGGTGGGCAGAGCATCAAAGCCACGAGCGCATGAGTGTCTTATATTGATACAATCTTTAGGAGCCCGTCCGACATTGCCTTCGTGACGTGACGAGGTACGCAGATGGTCGCGGATCATTCGCCGCAGTAGAATGGTCAACGTCGGACAGGCTCCTAGGCACGCATCGTTTCATTTCGCGGGAAGGAGACAGGCGCGCCGATAATAAATTGAAGATCTTGATGCAATCCCTACAATATGTTGTGGTGTGCAGTCTTCTGTACCCCCGAAGAGCATTGTCGGCGCATGTGGCAGGGTCTGTATCATCTTCCTTCCGCGATCCCAACTAGGTAAGTGAAGACAGAGAGAACGCAGTGAAATACGTACTTTGTGTCGGGATCACTCGAAGGACCGGATGTGACTCTTGATGATACAGCCTGCCTATATGTTCTTTAGGCGGACCTCAGGTCCGATGCAGGCTGGATTACGAAACGTTCCGGAGGGTGCGTCAGCTATCTAAGAGCTTTCTGCCGAGGGCTTCGTGGGTTGGGGATGGCTGCGGAGATCGGTTAGGGTTGGTTGAGAGCACGAACTCTTCGAGATTGAATTCTTGAATTTTTCGATAGAGCGTCGAGCGACTCACTTCAAGCGCTTGCGCCGCGCGGCTCAAATTCCCTTGGTGCACACTCATCGCCTTCGTGATCATCTCCATTTCAATCCGGCGGTGTGCGGCCTTCAAGGAATCGAGACCGTTCGCTGACGGGAGGGCCTCGTAGGTCAGACCCAGGTCCTGAGGCGTAATCTCCGGCCCCTCCGCCATGACTACGGCTCGCCTAACCCTATTGCATAACTCCCGTACATTGCCCGGCCAGTGGTAGGATTGGATGGCTTCAATGGCCTCACGGGAATAGGGTGGTATCCGCTTTCCATGGAAGGAAGCAGCGGTTCCCTTGAGAAAGAACATGGCCATGAGCAGCGTGTCCTCGCCACGTTCACGGAGAGGGGGGAGATGAATGTGCAGCATGCCCAGCCGGTAATAGAGATCCTCTCGAAACATGCTCTTCCTGATGGCTGCCTGAAGGTCGACGTTGGTGGCGGTAATCACACGAGTGTTGAGGTGCAGGGTCTCCTGACCGCCGACCCGTTCAAATGTTCCCTCCTGTAGAAAACGGAGCAATTTGACCTGGAGGGATGGAAGCAGATCGCCGACTTCATCAAGAAACAATGTCCCGCCGTCCGCCGCTTCGAACTTGCCTTTCTTCAGCTGCTGGGCCCCGGTAAAGGCTCCTCGTTCATGCCCGTAGAGTTCAGATTCCAATAATGTTTCAGGGATGGCGCCGCAATTGATCGGCACAAACGGACCCTTCTTTCGCTGGCTTCGCTCATGAATCGCTCTGGCGGTCAGTTCCTTGCCCGTCCCGGTTTCCCCCGTGATCAGCACAGGCATGTCAGTGGTGCTGACCCTACGGACCATATCGAAGACCTGGCGCATGCAGGGACTGGTTCCGACCATTTCTTGCAGCAACTCATTCTCAGGCACATTCTGACCAAGCCGCCGACCAATGTGTGCCATCCAACACACTCTCCGCACGACCGCTTGGAGGTGCTCAACACTAAAGGGTTTGTAGATGACGTCGTAGGCGCCCAGGCTGATGGCGTGGCTTGCCGCTTCGTACCCGGGCTGGCCTGTACAGACGAGCACCTTTATGTGAGGGCACGCTTTTCCCACAATCCTGAGCAGTTGGATGCCTATTTTGTGGTCGTGTGGAGACGGCGGAAGACCTAAATCGAGTAAGACCAGATCGGGTGACTCGCGTTTGATTAGATGCAGGGCCTTGTCGGAGTCTGATGTGACCAGAAGCTCAAACTCAGGCTCCAGGGCGGCCTTCAGGAGCTCCTGAATATCTTCATCATCTTCTACAACGAGAACCTTGCCGGCTGGCATGATTATGGCCTCACAGATCATTCGGTGCAAAAAACGCATACCTCATGGAGAGCGAGGTACACGCTGTGCTCATGAAGGTGCTCGTGAGCCACTTCATTCCGCCGTGCATAAAACAGAACCTAGCTGCTTGTATGCAGCTATCTTGCGTACGGATAGCATACTAGGCATCCAAACCACAATAGATCTTTCGTACTCTATTTGTCATAATTTATACTACGCCGTAACCTCGTCGCCCTACATTCCATTTTCTGTCCTAATCCTCAGGAGTGCGTCTCTAGAAAGGGCTATGAGTACCCGTCGGTGCTCCCGAGCCACCCGCAATAGGTGTGCCACTCGGCCGGCTTTGAGAAATCATTCCTGGTTTTCATTAAATTCACAGGGTTAGCGATGTCGAAAGAAAAAATACAGTCAGAGCAAAATGACCAGCACGATCTCACTGAATCCATTTGTATCAGCAGAGTATCCAATTGGATTCAGTTGGGTTGTCCTTTTTGACGTTCGCACATCAAATTCGTAGCCCTTCACCGACTCTGTGTCCCGGTGCTGGCACCCCCCCCATGTGTAGTAAGGCACTTCGAACCCATCGATCGTTGCGCCTGAGTCTCATGACGAAAACGGAGAAAAGAGAGAGTCACATCCATATTTGAGCTGCAGCGATCTTTTCATGATCGCAGCGGCTCTCCGTTCTGCCTGCAGACTCTATTGGAACGGCAATGTCAGGTCATCGATCGATTCAAGGAATGCGGCCAGCATTTCCTGCAGGCTTTGATCGTTGCCGATCACATCGGGCAGCTTGCCGTTGGCCGTGCGGTGGTTTTTGTCGCTCACCACGCAGAGCAACGTCTCGCAGGCGCCGTTGTGTAAATAGGGCGGTAAATTGTGGATTCCCAATATCATCGGGACGTTAAACCCTTCGCCCCGTTTATCCAGATTGTGATCCTTTCCCAAAGCCAAGAGTTGCGGCTGCGCGACTCCTGCAGCATTCACAACTGAATTGGCCAACTCAATTCCCCCGATATTGTTGCCAAGCAGATTCCCTGCCCCAAGCACCCCTAGGTTGAATGAGCCGATATCCCTCACAAACCTGAAAAGAAATTGTGCGCCAACGGGGGTGATACCGACTGGAGGAGCCGGCGACCCACCTGGAGGCGGGTTTGCGCCCGCGACTTCCGTGGCGATCTCTGTGGTCGCGGGTGGAGAGACAAAATCTTTCTTGCTGATGGTCCACTGGTCACCGCGATGACAGGTTTGGCATTGCTGTGTCACAAAAAGATTCCGCCCGCCCGCAATCTTGTCGAGCGAGACGCCTCCCACCACCTGTGTTGAGTTCAGCGGCGCGTTCGGCGTCCGAATTGCAAAACGGATCCACTCTCGCAGCGCGTTCCAGGCCGGCACGGCGGTTGAACTGCCTGGTAGCGTGACCGTGACTTGATTTCGGTTCGCGTTGGCCTTGGCGATAAAATCGGCAATATCGGTCAAGGCAGGGGTTTCTGGAATGATTAACCCGTGGTCCGGATCGAGTTGCCCTGCCTTCGGACCGGGACCGGAGACATTCCGAATATTCAAATCGAAATCTTCAATTTCATCTCGGCCAGGAGAGATATTCAGGATTTTCTGTTCCAGGCGATTGCGAGGGTTAAAGGTTCCGTTCATTGCCAGGCTCTTGCGGGACCCGTTACCGAATGACCAAATGACCCCGTCCGTCAAACCTTCGAAGTGACAACTGGCACAATTCTGCCATCCCTCGCTGGCCAGCCGATCGCGTCGAGATGAGCCGTCGGGTGGAGGATTGAAGTACCCTCGGGATGAGAAAAACATCTCGGCGCCTACCAAGATCTCCTCCTCCTTGGACCCCGGAGGCGGCAGATCGGTTGTTCTAATCGTCTGCACGACTTTATCTTGCGACAAATCCACCACCGACACATTCCGCGACACATTATTCATCGTATAGGCAGTGGCGCCGGCCTTGTCTACCACGATCCCGAGCGGATTTTTCCCAGCGTTATCCCCACTCGTCAGCGGATCGTCCGGATCGTTGAGGTCGATATACCGCGTGGTGTCACTATCCTCGGTGAATTCCACCTTGCCGTCGGCTCCGACCTTAAGCTTCACCAGAAGGTCGCTGCCGGCTGAGATCGCATAGGCGGCGCCTTGTCCCGTCCCATTGGTAAAGACGATCCCCCAGGGATTGGCGAAGAAAAGTTTCCGCTTGTTGGCTTCTGGATTCCTTGCCCCAAGTTGGAGATTCAGGAATTTTCCCGTGCTCGCATCGTTGGGGTGGTCGCTGTTCACGCCGTCGAGCACGTTGACGAATGCTTGCGTCGTCACATTGAAAATTTGTGGGCTCGTGGGAGAGGCGGCGATGTTCGGCAAATAGGCTTGATCGCCCCGGATCACGATGCTTTGCAGCTGGTTCGGAAACGCAAACGTCTGGTCCTGCACCCCGTCACCCACCGTATTGTTGGGGCCAGGGGTGTCGACAAGAAATCCGGTCGGCTGCGCACCCAGCGGGATTGCTTTGACTGGTTTATAGTCGCCGATACGATGGGAGTGTGTGTCGATCTTCAGGAGGCAGACAATCCCTTCCTTCCCCAGATCCTCGGCTTGAACCCCACCCTGTTTGGTGAACGAGAGGAACCTGGTGACAAAAAGTCTCTTGCTGTCTTCCGTGACGGCCAGCCCGCGAGGCTGAAAGTGGCGATAGCGGTCCGGGTCATTGCACACACTCTGTCGCAAATCAACATGGCCGATGATGCGCCTGGCCCTCGCGTTAATGACCGTGATGGTATCCTGACTACTATTGGCGACGAAGACGCGACGGCCATCAGGCGACACTGTCACATTCCAGGGTTCGGCTCCGGTGAGGAGCTGTTTGATCAAGGCAGCCTTGAAGCGGTCTGGCTTCGGATTGTGAATCCGGATGACACTCACGTTATTCGAGGCTGCGTTGGCCACATAGGCAAATCGATTGCGAGGATCGAGCGCGACACTTTGCGGCTCCTTGCCCACCGTGATTTTTGCGAGCACGTGCTTGGTGTCAGTCCGGATGACGGAGACACTATCGTCGCTCGGGTTGACGACCCACAGAAGCGTATTATCGGCCGAGAGCGCGATGGGACTGGAGGTCGTGGGATTGGAGAAGGTCGCCTTGTCTTTATCTTTTTTATCCTTGTCCTGATCATCTTTGTCTTGGTCGTCCTTGTCCCGGTCGGTCTTGTCCACGTCCTCTGGGTTGTCGGTTTCTTCTTCTACTAAGAGTTCCGGCGGTGTTCCTTGGCTCCAGCTCGCTGATGCAAGGGCGAAAACCGCTATCATGGCCAGAAGCCATGCGATCAGCCCTTTTCTTCTCGCACGGCTGGCAGAATGTTGTCGGTGAGACCAGTTGCCCATACGGATGATCAAGGAGTCCATAGCACACCTCCTTAAATTATTAGGTATAAATTTTGGTGCTGGAGGCGATCCCACGCCTCCCCCTCTCATCTCGCCATGCAGTGCGTGTCGTGGGTAAGCCCGAGGCTCAGGGGTTCCGTTCTGCGTCACTCACATGCGTAGATCGCCTCGTTAGCACGGCAACACCTTACGCCTGTTCGGGGGTGCCAAGTGTTAACCGTGAGTTAAAAGTGTATGCAGAAATTTTTCCCAGGGACCTGCACATCATATTCAATGTTTTGATCCAACAGGGGTAGCGGCTTTATTCTGACAAGATATAGATGGAACAATGACATAATGAGCGCGCGCGAGGATGCGCAATGGTGTTGAGTTGAGCGGGATGTCAATGATTAGTGTGTGCAGGGACGTGCGAAGGCTAGCTCAGTCTGACTTCCCCTCACTACCTTTTCCGAAATCCGAAGAACATGCCGACCGCGCATGCCCCCGTTGATGGGAGATATCCCGAGAGGAGGTGTTTGAGTCCTTCAGCTTCCCTGTGTGCAGCTGAAATGGCATGGTGGATTTGTGTTTCCACGGACGACCAGTCGAGATTGATCCAGCCTGTCTCTTCCAATACAGCGATGCCGGCCAGCAGCGCGCCGGTGAGCAACGCGGCCATTCTCAGAAATCGCCTGGATGCCCAGCCGATGAAAAAACCTGCGAGGTAGCTGCCCCCGATGCCTGCCACGGCAGGTGATGACCAATGAGCGGCCCATGCAGTGAGGCCCCCGACCGTGGCAATCCCGGCGGCGATGACGGATTTTGCATTCCACGGCGCATCGGCTAGGAGCGCCGCCCAGATTCCCTGAGAAACCGGCTCGTGTGGGTGGTCCTGATACTGGTCTGTGTCCATATAATGAAGCGGTCTAGAGTTTGCTGAAACACTCGATTTTTGCACGACTGTGTTGAATGATCAGAAGGATGTTCAAAATGGCCGTTCAGCAAGGCCGCAGCGAGTGAAGGGCCGAGGCGTACCCTCTGGGGTACGTTGAGGGTCTGAACGATGCGAGAACGCTGCTGGCGGATATTTTCAGCATCCTGCTAGAGCCGGCTGTTCGCGAAGGTGTCGCAGGCCTTCGGATCGCCGGATTCAAGTCCGCGTTTCAGCCACGTCATCCGTTGCTCGGAGGAGCCGTGCGTCCAGCTTTCCGGTCGAACCGCGCCGCGAGACGTTTTTTGAAGCTGGTCGTCCCCGATAGCGGACGCTGCGCGTAATCCGTCTTCAAAATCTCCTGGCTCGATCAGATTCCGTCCACGCTTCGCGTGGTGGCCCCAGACACCCGCGAAACAATCGGCCTGCAGCTCCATTTGCACCGACAAGGCATTCCTTTCTCGTTCAGATGCCTGGCGTTGGAGACGCGTGACTTTTTCTGCAGTGCCCATGAGATTTTGTACATGATGGCCGACCTCATGCGCAATCACATAGGCCTGGGCAAAGTCGCCGGACGCGCCAAGTCGCTGGGCCATGACGTTGAAGAAGGAGAGATCGAGATAGACTTTGTGATCGCCGGGGCAGTAGAAGGGACCGACAGCCGACGACGCGGTTCCGCACGCAGACTGGACTGCGCCAGTGAAGAGTACGAGTCGAGGATCTTCATATCGTGGCCCAAGCAGTTGCCTCCAAGTGGTTTCCGTGTCGGCGAGGACCACCGCGGCGAATTTTCCCAGTTGGTCGTTGGGCGATCCGGTCGGCGCCGGCTCGGAGGGCGCGGATGAGTCAGACATCTCCTGTACGCCATTGAGCATATTAAGGAGAGTCAATGGATTGATGCCGGTGAAATAACTAACGGCGAGCACCAGCACGATGCCGCCTATGCCCAACCCTCCGCCGATCCTGGCCGGTCCCATTCCTCGGCGATCTTCGACGTTGCCGCTTTCTCGTTGTCCTTCCCAGCGCATAAGGACCTCCTAATTAGACGCGGGTTTCGAGCGGGTCAGTCAGGCCGGTTCTTTTTCCATGGCCTGAATGAACTTATCAGCTTCAGCAATGGAGCGGTTCATGTCTCGGACCAGCCGATCGACCTGGGCGTCGACCTTGACCAGCTCGCCTTTTATGGCGGCCAGCGCCCGCGCGTTGAGGTTGTGTTTGAGGTAGAGCACTTGATCGCGCAGTGGCTTCAGCACCGGATCGATGCGCTGCTCAGCTCGGTTCATGGCGCCGAGCATCTCTTTGTAGCGGACTTTGGTTTGAGAGAGTTTCACTTCGCTCTTCCTGCGCAAGTCCGCGCTAGAGTATTGGCCGAGTTCGGTTTCCCATTCCGAGAAGAGCGCATCGGCCACGCTTTCGACATCTCTGATGCGCTTCCGCACCGTCTCGGCGCTGTCTTCGCTGCGTTCCAGCTCGCTGCTGAGTTTCTTATAGGTGGCTTCCAGGTCTCCACCTTGGTAGCTCACGGCATTTCCAAATTGCTCCAAGGCGCTTTGAATGTCTTTCTTGGCCTCTTCTTGCGCGTCACGGGCTGACTTGACACGGCTGCTCAGGATATCACGCTTGGCGTAGCCCATCTTATCCATTGTAGCCATATAGACGGTGTCACAAGCGGACAAACCGAGAGGGATGATGAGGAGTATGGCTATCAGGGCGAATTTCGACATAGGCATCTCACATGAAGCCGGGGTTAGGCTGTGATCGTCGAACATGGATGACCTGATGCATCATAACCGAAGCAGAGGAAGGGGAAAAGGCCTGATTGACGCGGGAGGCGCTCACTGAGGAAGGTGAGCGCCTCCCACGTATGGAAAGCTACTTCGATGAGGGCCGCACTGGCCTTGACTTGGCTGGTAATGTCTTTCAGGTCTTTGGGATACAGCACGATCTCGATTCGGCGGTTCGATGATCGCCCTTCTTCGGAGTCGTTCGAGACGCGGGGCTGTGTGTCTGCGAAGCTGACGGGGAAAGATGCCGACGGTCCACGCTGCCTTGATCGATGAGGTAGAATACCACGGTCGTGGCTCGCGCGGTCGAGAGTTCCCAATTCGTTTTGAAGCGGTCTTGCAGTTTTGAACTGATGGGCACATTGTCGGTGTGGCCTTCGATCCTGATCTGTTTGTCCGTCACCGTTTTCAAAATGTCGCTGACCTGCTTCAGGACCTACAGAATCATCTGTAAGCCCTGTCCTGACTCTCTTGAGTCAGTCGATCGAGATGAGGCCTGCGATTGCAGTTCATTGATTGTCCGGATGTGTGAGGGCCGATGAAACGACACAATTCTCGCTGGCTGATCACTGGGGTCCTCGGCCTGTTGATCGGTCTCGTCGGCTGCCAGACGGGAGGAGGGCGGACCTTACATGGGGCATCCTGTTCGGTCATTGAGCAGCACATCAATCTTTCAGACAGGATTGGGACCCTCAACCGACTGGCCGATGCCTTTGAAGCGCGGTGCTATGACACGGTGATCGTTCACGGCGAGAAGGCCCGGTCAGGATTCAGGCACAAGACCTTTTCCCTCTTGAAGGAGACCACCAATGTTTTTATTCCCGAGGGCTACTTCATCGATTACGTGCTGGAAAGTTACGAGCGAGGCTATCTCAGCCTCTTGCTCGCGGCGAGCTATGCGAACGTCCAGAAACCGGAAGAGGCGAAGGTCGAGCTCAGACAACTGGATCATGAGCTGTTTACCCCGCTCTACAATTACGACGAAGACCCAGTCAATATATTACTGTCCGCTGTGTTGTGGGAACAGGTCGGAGATGTGAACGAGGCGCGCGTGGATTGGCTCAGGCTGAGAGATCTGGGTGTGATGTGGAAAGACCAGCAGGATGCGGCCAGGCTATTTGCCGGACAACAAGTGAGTCGCATCGATGACGGGCAAATTGTTAGTGAGCCGTGGCACGTCTATGGCATCCGCAGATTTCCTGAACTCACGTGGGATCTGCAATTCTTTGGATCGACGAATGGATATTTTTCTGTGAAGACGAGCCGAGAATTTCTTCCTGCTTGCCAGTCCGACACCGGTGTGCTGGTGTCCACGGAAAGTTGGTTCGATAAAGTGGCGATTCGCCACAGCCATGGGTATCACCCGCTCCTTAATGTGCAGGCGTGGGTTCGATTGCCGATCGGGTTGACCTATAGTTTGGCGCCGTTGGCGGCAGGCGCCGGCGTGATGGTTGGCGGCTGCGTGCTGGACGCGGCAGCCAACGGTAACGGGTCATTCTGTCAGCTCTCAGTGATCGGCGGGGTGGTCTTGATGAGCGCGGCGCCGGCAGTGCTCGAAGGGGCGTTACAACCGGACTTGCGGCATTGGGAGCATGTCCCGGAAGCCTTTGTTGTGACCAGAGCCTCAACGCCTGAGCTGGAACCCTGCTTTCCGAAACTTGAAACCGCAGTTCAGCGGCTTTGGTAGCAGGCTTATCACCTATATCAGTGACCTCAAAACCAGCAAAAGGGTGTCCTACAGTTTGAATCCATTTTGATACAGCTCTGTATCAGTTCAGATACATCACCAGCACTAGGTTTTATCCGGGTCCTAATTCTTTGACCCGATTCAGGAACAGGAATTGCTTAACCATGAGGTGCGTGCAGGACATTCACACAAGGAGGAAATAACCATGTCGACAGAACTTGAAAGCGCGAAAGGAAGCCCCCGGGTGTTCACAATAACTAGCAACGATGTATTTGGGGTTGTCGATACAGCAGATTTCTTCGATATCATCGACACCATGGATTTCACACTTCCCAAAAAACGCTTGCTGACGATCAGTTATTCCGCGGAGATAGAAATTGCGGCGCCTGCCCAAAACAACAATGTGTTTCAGGGTGTCTTTATTCTCTGCACACTAGATCCGCCGGCCATACTGGATCAGGGTGGAGTGGACTGCCCCCCCATCCGTGGAGTGCCGTTTGGTAACAATTTCGGTCTCAACCCGGCGATAAGGTACCACGGCGTACATTCCTTTACTTGGGTCGTTAGAGTAAACGCTGGCCCACACAAGATTGTCATGCGAGGCACGCGCCGTCCCGACAGTGAGCCGCCAGGGATTGTAATAGGTCCTGAGATAGTCAAAAGAACATTGGTGGTGCAAGCCTTTCCCATTTGAGCCAATTCCGTCGCGGACTCCGTCAGTTTCCGCCTTCCATCTCAGCCGAGCCTCGACGGCAACGCGCTCTCCCGCGACGTCCGCGCTGAGCCGCATCCCCGCGCCAGGGATCTATTGATGTATGAATACAAGACCTGACCCCTATTATCTCTATATTCTATGTGTATGTGCTATGTGATCCCTATTATTCTATGACCCCTTTTCTTTCTTCGCTTCGCGAGGAACACCCTTTTGGAAGATCATGTGCCGAACCGTCATGAATCATGCGGGTCAATCATCTTCGTGGGCGACGACGGCGGTTTGGGGTTTGATCGAGTGCTTGGCCCCAGTGGGACAGAAACTTGGTGATGAAGGTGTGTTCGTGATCCGGCTCTACGGCTAACGGGGCCAACGCAAGCGCGACGGCGAGCGAAATGTGATAGCCCACGGAGCGGGATGCCAGCGCGCGCCGGTATGCGGAATGGGATTGGTTGATCCAGACGGTGGATTCGACGAGCCGGCCTAGTTCTGCATCATCGGGTCGGTCCTCGAACTGAATTCCCAACCCGTATCGCATTGGAGCACGGGAACGTCCGTGACCCGGGAGCATGGTCGATGTCGAATCAGGGATTGTCGCTGTCGCAGGTTCGGGTATTGTCTTGTCCTGGTCAGTAGAGGGTGTTTGCGGCTGTGCTGGCTCGGTTTTACTCTGCTCCGGTTCGGCTGTCGAGGGCGTGAGTAACACTGCAATGGCGTCTGTTCCCGCAGCATTGTCGGGTGTCGTGCCGTCGATCGGCAATCGTTTTTGGCCGGCACGGCGTTCGACGAGTGAGCCGAGTAGCGGAAAATCGTCGGACAATTCTTCCAGCACTCGATCCAGGTCGCGTTCCAATGGCCGCATCATCCGGGATGAGGCTTCCGGAGTTCCAGCGCGCCCATCGCCCCAGGCTTCCAGTTGTCGTGAGACGGCTTCCTGAATCGCTTTGCGGTAGGCGAGATAGGCAGCCCCTCGACTGCCCGTGCGAATGAAGTCACCTTTATTGAGAGTGAGTGAGGCGGCGAGGTCGGGGACTTCGATCAAGCCGTTGATTCGCTCTGCCTGTAACGACGTGACGCCCAACCAGTCCCATCCGCGTTTGATCACTTTGCCCAATGTGCTGATCGCCACGCCGCGTTGATCCTCTGGTAATGGCGCGGCATGGCGGGACAAATATCCCAAGGCCGACGGTTTGCGACGTCGGGCTAATCGAATGGTCAAGGGGGCTTGCTCAGGGGGCGAGATGGGATGCCGTTCCAATGATCGCTCATTGACGTCGAAGGCAATCCCGGTTGGGTAATGGCCGGTCAGAAAGGAATCAAAGGAGGATTCGAGTAACGGCTGGAAATGCCGACGGATCACTCCTTCAACAAACCCAGAGTCTACAAGAGGCGAGAGTGGGGTTTGTAACTTCAGCCGCACCGCCGTGCCTTGCTCGCCGACTAGTCCGCGCGGCGGCGCCCATTGCCAGGGCGCACGATGGCGCGAGGCCAAGTGCCATCGCGTCGCCACATGCGTGCTGCCACGCCTGGTTTCGGTGAGCACCTCTTCGCATACCAGCAATCCCAGTTTGATGCCGACTCCGGCAAACCCGATCCCCTGGCCGCGGATTTTCGTGCTGGCGGCGATGTCGTGATACTGCCGCATCGCCTTCCGCTGCATGCCGGAGCCGTTGTCCACGACGGTCAGCGTGGATTCCGCGGGGTCAGCCGTCAAGGCGATTCGGCTGGCTCCTGAGTCGAGGGAGTTGGCGATGATCTCGGTGAGGATCGTTTCTGCGATGCTATAGGGATAGGCATCCCGCAGGTCTTCCAACAGATGTTCAAGATCGACGCGGGTCTCGCCCATGTTCTACTCCATGAATCTGCGCTGTGCAGTGAAGGGACTGTAGACGGGAGGTACAGGCGAAATCAAGGCGAGAGAGACAAGTTTCGTGGTGGGGCTCGGACTGGTGAGACGCCTACTTCAACCCAAGCATTGGCGGGAGAGTCCGGAGCCTTCTCAGCCCACTCACGAATAAGTCAGCATGGATGTCGGACACCAAATCTCTCTCGCTCTTGACAGGCGCTTTCTTAGGCGACCTCGATGCCTAGCCTCCATTGGCGTCCATAACTCCACTTTCTGGTACAGTTACCCAAAAGCCGTATGGTCTTTACATTTCGATCTTCGGCGCTTCGAGTTAGCAAAATCTTCAACATCTTTCTCGCCCGACCGCAAGAAGTCCAGAAAGTCCAGTTCCTTGTATTTACATGTTTGGCTTATGCTAAGGAGAACCAGGTAGTCACGAATGCCCTTTTCTGAAGTGACCCCCGCAAGTGTGCGGCGAACCATCGCAAAGGCTTTGACCGCATGTTCGGCGTTATTGTTGTTCCAGGGCACGCCGTCGTGAATCAGAAAGGTGAACAGCGTATCTCTGTTCTTCTCGAAACGTTCCTTGAACGTTCCCGCTGAGTCACTTTGAAGATTGGCGCCTGAGAGTCGTCTGTAGAAGCGATCTACGGACACGAGATGCTTTCTCAAGAAATGGCTTTTCAGACCATGACGATCAACGGTTTCCACCATTGGTTTCACCAAGTCGGCAAAACTCTTTACGAGTCTTTTCAGTTCCTCGTCGTAAGGACATTTCAGGACCGCATCGTTCAAATCTCGGATTAGGTGAATCAAACACTTTTGTTGAGGACAAGGGATTCCATCGTAGGCTGCGTAGAAGTCTGAGACCAAGACGCCAGTGAAGTCCTTGAGCAAGCTTTGCGGAGTGCTGCCATGGCGGGTCTCGCTATAGACATAGGCCACTTCTTCCATATTTGCGAAGACCCACACAAACCCGACCTTGCCTTCTACACTGATCTTCGTTTCATCGGCGTGGATCAATTGACCATTGCACAGCCGTTTGATCAGTGCATCGCAAGTTCCTTTGTATGTCTCCGCTGCCTTCGCCTTGAAGCGACTTGTTGTTCCAATCCTCAGGCGGAGGCCGAATAACTTGTTCAAGCTGCGGTCAACACTTTCTTGTGGTAGCCGCAGGCCGATGTTTTGGTAGAGCGAGTACGCCACAATCCCAGGACCAAACTTGCTGCGTGTCCAGCTCATTGTTTCAGGAGAGAAAGTGGCTCCGCAGTCCTGACACTTGTACCGGTGAAACCGGTAGAGGATGATCCATCTCTTTATGCCATGCCGCATAAACTTGAGATCAAGAATGCTTTTGCTCTTTCTTTCCCACGCCCAGAAGTTTGTCGAGCCACACTTTTCGCAACAACGAGGCCGAGGACACTCAATGATCTTGTTGGGCGAAAGCACCTTCCTGACTCTTGAAGAGCGAGTCAAAGCAACCTTCAAGCATGCATTCGACTTCACGTAGACGCGCTCGCGCTGGTAATCCCAATATGCGGCCTTGTTTATGGCATCCAATTCTGGAAAAGAGAACGTGTTGCGCTTGAAGCCGTATAGATGCTCATGCTTCAGCCTCTCTGTGCGTACCACGTCGCTCGGAGATGAGCCTTCAGTTTCAGGAAAGGGGTGATGCAAATCAACCAACTTGTGCGCCACTAATTCAAGTGCCTCACAGTCTTGTGCATTGTAGGTCACGACGGCCGCTTTCAATGAAAGTGTCTTGTTGGTTTCCCATTCATGGCGCCAAGCGATGGTTCGCGCACCAGAAGCTGTAGGATCTGACCAAGTGAATCCAAGATACTTTGCAGTTTCCTTCAGCCCATTGGAAAACGCGGGAAAGTAAACCTGAGCAAAAATGGTAGATAGCAGGTTGATAGAAGATTTGATCACTCTGGCCACGGCGGAGCCTTCCTGTGGCGCGGCGTGTCGATCAGACATTCGTTTTAGGAAGGTTGTCTCGAAGCTGCCGTAGTGAACCAAGACCGGGTTTTCGATTTCTGACAGGATATCCAGGAAATCAGTCCAGATTTGCTTTTCTTCATTTGCTGTGTCAGCCCACAGGCTGTGCTGCACGACACCCTGAGCGGTTGTGACGCGGATGCCGATGAGGTAATAGCAATCGCGATCTGGAAGCCCCTCGACATCCAGATAGACGGGCGTGCCTTCGATCTTTAGTTCCGGGCTGCCGACGATGTGAATTTTCCGCTCCCGAATCGCAAGGGCTTTCAGAGAATGGTGATACTTCTCACCCTTGGTGGCGAGCCGCTTTGGCCTCCGGCGTGGCCGGAAGGTGTAGGAGAGCTGCGTGACGGTGAAGATGCCTTTGCTATTGAACTTCTTTCGCTCCTTTTCTGTCATCCTGGATAACAGGCTCAGGTCGTCTTTCTCAATCGCCTTCTGGCGACACCGCAATTGGTACTCACACGCACTGCAATGCCGATTCAGAATGAGGTCTGGCGGCGAATTGCTGGAAAGCATCGCTGCAATCTTCCCAGTCAGTTTCCGCACCTCGCCCGTCAGCGCAGAAATCTTTATCTTCAGCGTGGCTTGGCCGTCCCCATGGATGATCTTGCCTTGGCCGACCTTGCGGCCCAGCACTTCCGACAACACAAGCGCATCGAACGCCAGCAGCAGCTTGTCGTCCCGGGTGAGTTTGTTAGTGAAGACGAATCGAATCGGGGTGAACTGGCCAGGCCGGCCTCGCCCTTCTGAAGGAGCCCGTTCCACCGCGTGAAGGCTAGATTCCAGATTCTGTGTACGGGCTCCAAGGTCTACGGCCAGCCGCCACTTGGCTGTCTTCCAGTTTTCCGTTCCTGGCGAACCGATGATGTATTCATCGCCCGCTGCTCCTGCGATTAAGCCTTTCATCCCCTCGTTGCGATAAGACTCGGCCTGAGCCCGAACCCAGTCGGCATAGGCGTTCCCCGTCCCCGTTTCGCCAAGTGATCGGAGAAAGCACTTGGTGAAGCACTTGAGGCCGGCTTCAAAGAGAGAGTTGGTGATTTTCATTTTGTTCTGGGTGACAGGTGCGGAAACCGTTCCCGTATTGTCCAGGAAGTAAGAAAAGGGTTGGGAATCTTTGTTTGAGTTGAAATAGATATAAAGTATCTCTTCTTCGTTTCCTCACCCCCTCTCGCAAAGGTGGTCTGATTGATCTTCCATTGCGCGCGTCTTTCTCACCCTCCAACCCACTGGCAGATATTTTCACCCGCCCTGCCCTCCGATTGCTTCGCAATCGAATTCCCGTGACGTGCCACTAACCCGAGCGAGGACCTCCTCACCATTTTCATTTCTCGTTAAGGAAGGAGCCAAGGTAGCCCTTTACTGCGCGAGACCTTCTCACCCGTCCACCTGCTGGCACGCCGAGACGTGCCAGTAGCCCAGGCGAGCACATTCTCTCCTATCAACCAATTGTCCTTGCAAGCTTGCTTGTTTCTCTCTCTCTTGGAAGGACACCCATATTGGTCTACGTGCGGCCGTCGAACGAGGCCCTTCTGAGGGCGCGCGTTCCGGGAGCACAGGACCAACGTGGGTGTCCTTCCATTCCTTCATCGTGCGCGTTCTGCGAGCAAGAAGGGCACCTGGCTCCTCCCTTCCCATCTTTCTGAGGCCACGTGTTGCGCGAGCACAGAAGATCATCAGGCTCCATCCCCTCTGTTCCGCAAGGAAGGCACCTGGCCGCTTTCCCTCATATCCTTCCAAACGTCCTCTCAAAAAACTCCTTCGTGAGTTTCATATGCTGTTCAATATCCGTCTGTAAATGCCTGGCTTCCGCTTGTCAATCGTCGGTTGTGTAGTCGACGCGACGGGCGAAGAAGATGAATTCTACAGATTGATCTTGTAATGGATACTGCGTCCGCCCCCGGCGGGCACGACGATACCCTTGTCTGCGAGATCCTGCAAATCACGCGTCGCCGTGGCCTTGGACGCTCCGGTGATGGTCATGTATTTCTTGGCGCTCATGCCGCCTTCGAATCCAGTCGGGCCTTCGTCCAGCATGCGGAGAAGGATCTGTATCTGGCGGTCATTGAGCTGATCTTTCCACCGGTCGAACAGTCTCGTTTTCTTCAAGGTGAACTCGATCTGTTCTTCAGCCTGAATCTGTGCTTCCAGTACCATGTGAACGAACCAGCTTACCCAGGCTGTGATCTCATTCGACTGTTGCCCCTCTTGCAGCGCCTCGTAATACTGATTCCGGTTGGCTTCGATCGTCCTCGACAGGCTGAGCAATGCGGGCCGTCCGAGCCCCTGCGAGAGCGCCTTCTCGGACAAGGCTCGTCCGATGCGACCGTTGCCGTCTTCGAAGGGATGGATCGTCTCAAAGTAGAGATGCGCGACCGCCGAGCGTACTGCCGCCTTTCGAATTTCTCTTTTTCCACCTGGGGCCGTGTCATTGAACCACTGAATGAAGCGTGTCATCTCCTCCGGAACCGTTGCCGACGGCGGCGCTTCAAAATGCACCCGTTCATGTCCCACCGGTCCAGACACAACCTGCATGGGTTCGGCATGCGTCCGCCAGCAGCCGGCTGCAATATGCCGATGGCCCTGCATAATCATCCGATGCCAGCCAAGCAGCATCTCCTCGGAAAGCGATTCTGCAAAACTATTGCGGACTTCGATCATCAGAGCGGCAGCACCTGCCGCCCGCTTGTCTCCACCCGGCGCTTCTGGGACTAGACCGAGATTGTTCCGGATTGACGACATGACATCTTTTCGGCTCAGCAGTTCCCCTTCGATTGCGGAGGTCTTGATCGCCTCGACGACCATCATTTCGATGGAAGTTTCCATCTGCGCCTCCGCAGCCAGCCCTTTCAGGAGTCCACCAGCTCGACCAGTTCTCTCGGCAAACGTGAACAGGACGTCTTCGAAACCGGAGAGGTCATAAAGGAACTTAGGCCAGTTATGTTGCTGCCAGTTATCCCGGATTCCGCAATTGAGCGGTTTTGATGTAGAATCGGCAGCCAAATTCC
>JAKDNQ010000356.1 GCA_030456405.1 Nitrospira sp. | reverse complement strand
TCTACGTGGCAGTCTCTGACTCAGGAACTCTTACGCAGCCACCGCCACAGACCCTGGCACTGGCGATTCAACCAACCGGCATCACAGTCGACGATGTGGATCACCTCCCGGCTGCCGTCACCGAATTCAGGCAACCCCACACCTACTTGATCTCAATTGGGATCGGCTCATACCGAAACCAGCAAGTCCCATCTAGAAGATTTGCGTCCTCGGACGCCCAATCAGTCGCCAACTATTTTCACACCCTTGGTGGTTTGCCGACTTCGAACGTTCTCCTCCTGCAAGACTGGAAAGCGATACGATCGGATATCGACGAAGCGTTGCTGGACTGGCTGCCGCCTCGCATACACAAGGACGCAGTGATCATCGTCTATTTCGCCGGTCTGGCATCGGTGTCTTCGATAGGAGAGATATTCCTGGTCCCATACGATGGAACAGCCACAACCTCTTCACGGGCCTATCCGATCAAGGATTTGGAAGCGGCACTGTCTCGCTTGCACGCAAAACAGACGGTGTTTCTGTTCGATGGCGCCGTGTCACGTATGGGACCGGACAATCAAACCAAGACCGCCCTGAGCGCGCTCCCACAATGGAATCCTATAGGAGACTCGACGCTCCATGTCATCGGAACCAGCGGAATCGGGCAGAGGTTGGAAGACGACCGGCATCGGCATGGCCTGTTCACCTACTATCTGCTGCGGGCCCTGCGTGGCGAAGCCGACACCAATCGGAATGGCCACGTCACGCTCGGCGAAACGGTAACCTATCTCACCCAGAAAGCACGCTGGGCCTCCAAAACATTCATGAACCAGGAGCAACGCCCCCACGTGGTTCCACCACTCAGCCCAACCGATCCTGCTGGCGCTTTGATATTGACCAAGGTTGCCGCGATCCAGGGCACCGAAGCCCACTGACTAACAGGATGCTGAGCATCCTGACAGAACCACACGATCGCAAGAAAAAAAGAGGGTGGAGGATTCGATCCTCCCCCCTCTTTTCTGCACATTTACAAAGACGGCGAAACTACTCGCCCTTGCAGAAGGTCCGCTCGTAGTTGATGATCGTCCAGGCTTCTTCTTCTGTAATAATGGCTGGGGTCAAGGAGATCATGCCTGTGCCTGCGCTCCCATTCTTAATCACCCAGAAAAGCTCGCCATCTTTCCGCTTCTTATGGAATTTGCAGTTTGTGAAATCGCGGGGGCTCGGATTCAGAACCTTACCGGCCTCGCCCTGGCCGTTTCCTTCCTTACCATGACAATTGAAGCACGTGCCCTTACCCTCGAACAGCGCCTTTCCTTTGGCAATGCTCTCTGGGGACATAGCAATCGGATTCTTCATGGCCTTCGCGTCGGCCATTTGATCAGGCGGAACACGGGCCTTGAGTGGATCCTTCTCCTCGGCTCCCACCATTGAGGCCGACAGCATAATCAGCGCTGCGCTGATTCCCATGAACTTAGAAAAATACCCCATCAGATTTCCTCCTTTGTGTTTAACCACCGTACGTGAACTCGACATCGGGCCATCGGCTTCTATGCGATCTATGGCAAAGCGACAAAACGCGGGCGAATATAACAATGGCCCTCCACTCATGTCAAGCAATCCAGTGTGCTGTCTGAAGGTCTCTACTCTATTCTGTCACTTTCCCGTTCCCGTTCCTGGCGTCATACTTATTACTCACTTCCACTCCACTAGCTTTCGTTCAGTCCTGCCCAAGGAGTATCAAGGCTCGTGCCAGAATACCTCCACGGGAGGACACGATGTTTCAGCTAGTTAGGAGCCTGTACAGTCCGATAATCTCGGAAGTCTCAAGAGGGTGGCGCCATTGCGCCTCAGTCCTTGCTTGGGCGCCACAGATTCCCGTCCGCATCGTAGGTATAGTCGCGACATTTCCCTGCACATTGATCACCTGCGAAAGGCGGCCGAGGTCGTCGTGGATGTACTGCGCCTTGTCGGCGACCGCCAACATCGGCACCGACACATAGAGCCCGGTGCGCACGCGACGACCGTCAGCGCTTTTGAGAACGTCATCTGCTTCATCGAAAGTCTTTCATGACCGCAGAGCACTCGTTATTATTTCCTGCTTACCCCCCCGCCCCCTGGAAGTCTATGCGCAACTGCGCCCTCATTCACCCGTTGCACTTGGAACTTGAAACCGCCTCCTCAAAACGAAAGATACAAGGTCCTCGGATGCAGGGAACATCCCTCCACTGGAGGGCTTGCATTATTGTTGTAGTGAGTGACATTGTTGGCTCTTCACTAACCAGGGAGGAAATAATGAAGGGCAACTTACTTGTCAGTATCATCTTGATCTTGGCCGGTTCGATTTCTGGCTGCGGAGGCAGCGACGACAGCAGCAGCCCCCCACCGCCAGCTGCCGCGACCTCGGCGGAAGGAAGGTGGATGGGCTCTTCGAGCACTGGCCGCTCAGTGACAGGGGTTGTTCTCGAAGATGGGACGTATTGGTTTCTGTATTCTCAGGTGGGAAGCTCTCCGATCATTGCTGGAGTGGTTCAAGGAAGCGGCAGTTCACAAAATGGCTCCTTCACATCGTCAACCGGTACGGATTTCGATTTTGAGGAAACTGAAATAATCGATGTCTCTGTCACTAGCAGCTATGTGATGAAACAAACCATAAATGGAACGGTTACCTATGCGAATAACCATGGGCAAACTACTTTTACTAGTAACTACGATGACGATTATGATCTAACCCCGGACGTAAACCTTCTCATCGGAACCTATTCAGGCTCGGTCACGACAGCCGGAGCCCCGGATGCGTTAACAGTCACGGTATCCGCCCCAAACTCAATTACCGGAACTAGCATAAGCGGGTGTAACTTTTCAGGCTCGGTTTCTCCTCGATCTCAGGGGAATGTATACGATATCTCAGTCACATTTGAGGGTGGTGTTTGCTCGAATGGAACAAGCACTGTGAACGGGGTTGCTTTTTTCGATGCCGCGACAAAAACACTGCGCAGTGCAGCGTTGAATAGTGCCAGGACGAAAGGCTTCGTATACGTTGGCACCAAGCCTTGACCAATGATCTAGGAAACGCAAAATCAGCTTCTTAATTTTCAAGGAACAAAAAGGTGGCAGGCGCGGGGGTTCATACTGAGGGGGGGGTGAAAGGGGTCGGGAGTCTTTTTTCATGATCCTCTCGGTCGCCCACGGGCCCGCAGCGTCGACTCCTCCCAAATCGTGTGGCCATTCGCCGCACCCCCCCCTCATGGGCGAACGGACCCCCACGTTGCAC
>JAKDNQ010000355.1 GCA_030456405.1 Nitrospira sp. | reverse complement strand
ACCTCTCCGCCGACCGTCGAGTATTCGCTGACCGATCTTGGGCAGGAACTGACACCGGCCATCGAGGCCATCGTTCAGGTGGGTCACAAGCTCAAACGGCTTCGCGCGGTCACTACGGAGCGATGATAGAAAGGGCAGCAGTTTCAGCGACTATCTGGCTTGGCCTCGTCCGCGTGCAACGGGTTAACCGTATCCCGGTTTATCGTCGATTGAGGAAAGCGTTCTCATGCGAATGATCGTTACCATTCTTGTGATGCTGATGATCTTGCCGTACTCGGTCGTGGCCGACGAGTGGCAAGCTGCGAAGGTGCAGCATGTATTCAGCGGGAATGGGCTGCGCTTTGTCCGGATTGTGCCGGGGGAGGGTTACGGCGACACGGTCGGATTTAAAGGATCGAAGACAGGAGCCTATGCGCGAGGGGAGTTCTATGAGAAACAGCCGGATCGGTCGTACAAGTTGACGGCGGATGTGGCGTTGCAGAATCCAGTGGCTCCCGTGGACCTGCTGCTCAGCAACCGCGGATACGTATTGACGTTCGACAATTGGCACAATGCGGGCTATGGAAAGGTGGTTGCGATCTACAGACCGAACGGCGAACTGGTTCGCACGTATGTTCTCGAAGCCCTGTATCCCGCGAAACAACTAGAGACGATTCCAACATCCGTGTCGTCGCGTTGGTGGCGATGCCGACCCTTTGGCTTTGTCGATCCAGACGAACAGACGAAGGTCTATGTCTTTGAATATTTCGGAGGCACATTTGTCTTCGACCTCTCCACTGGAGCACATGAGTACCAACCAGGTCGTTCTACGTGCCAGTCGCAGTGATCCAGTCAGCGTACGGGGTTTCGTAGACGCCCTGCTTGGAGCGGGCGATCATGACCCGTAAGGTGTTGAAAGAATCTCTACCTCGGTATTTTCCTGTTGACTCGCCATTCTCTCAGTCGTAATCTGCCCGAGTGTATTTGCTCATGTGTTCCTCCTTTGGTTTGAGTGGACTGAGTTCATGTGAATCTGATGCCATGCATGCAGCCTGAGGGTTTTTGTGGCTGTAGGAGGATGGTGCAATGAAGCCTACCGTATGGTCGCTGCCGGCGGTCCTCGTTCTTTCGATCTTCATTGTCGGGCTGACGGCCTGCACGTTCTTTGAACAACAAAAAACGGAAACGCCGGTGTCGAAGCAGGTCCTGCCGGCGCAACCGCCAGTCGTGTCGAAGCTGGAATTGGTCCAATCGTCTGAGGGCGCCCGTCTGACACCGAAGGGAGATCCCGTCAGGAGCGCCGCAAGAGTACAGACGTCGGCGGTGGATGAGATTCGCGAGAACTCGCCGGTCGTCCAAGCGGCAGAACGACATCCGCAAGTTCAGGAACAACTCGGCAAGCGATATTTTTTTATCAGTGCAGAGCCGGCGAAGCATAAAGACCGGTTTTGTCCTTCAACATTGCTCCGCACATCCGGGCAGGCGGCGACAATCCCTCTGCTTACCAGAATCACCTATTATAGCTACAGCCGTGCGGCGGCGGTGATGGTCTGTATGAACGCGCAGGAATTTGTCAGCCTGCCGGTCGTGCCCAAGGACTATCAGCCGCCGGAGAGTGACCGCGAGGAAGCAGAAGCGATTCGTGTCGCACGACTGGATGCCAGAATTCAGGACAAGGTCAAGGATCTGAAGGCTCATGTCATTCTCACAGACCCGGAATGGCGCATGTGGTGGTGGAATCAGGAAGGGTATGGGCATCGAGTGTTCTATGTCACTTTTTCACAGCGAGACTCAGGGGACCCAGAGTATTATGCTGTGGTCGATCTGACCGAGGAAATCGATCAGGACAAAGTCCGTCAAGCCGGGGCTGACCTCCCACGGTAGGGAAAGGAGTTCCGCATGCACATGGCTATCGTTGCAATCTGCTTGTGTACGGCTATGGGTATAGCCGCTCCAGCCTTTGCTGAGCCCCAATCAGGGACGATCACATGGGAGAAGTGGGCGTTTGAGTGGGAGGTCTACGGCAATCAAAGCCTGGTGCTCTCCGACGTGAAGTATGACGGCGAACTGGTCCTGTCTAAGGCCAGCTTACCGGTCATCAAAGTGAAGTATGAACGCGAATGGCCTTGGTACCATCCGTACAGTTGGTTTGGGATTGGGCGATCGACTGGGCGCTGCGGTCCTTTTCAAGACCGGATCACATGGAAACACTTGGACTCACTGCCGTCTTGCGGAAACTCAAAAGTCTGTGTTCAGACGTACAACAGCGGTGGAGTCAAATGGCTGGAGGTCGGAGTTTACGCGAGGATCGGCGAGTACCATCTCTATCATGCCTGGTATCTGAACGAGGAGGGCGAGATTCGCCCGGTTCTGCAAAGCCGTGGCCTGTCGTGCACTACGACGCACCAACACCATCCCTACTGGCGACTCGATTTTGGTGTTGCCGGTGAAGACCGCGATCAAGTGTTCGAGTATACGGATGGAGCGGCGAATGAAGGATGGGGACCCGGGTGGCACAAATACACCAATGAAGTGAATGCCGTGAAAGATCCGCCCAAGCATCGACGATGGTTTGTCCGAGACAGCGAGACTACACATGGATTGTGGGTGTTGCCCGGGATGAACGACGGAGAGCCGCAATCCTGCTTCTCTAACCAAGACGTGGGCGTGCGACTCTACCATACCGAAGAGGATTCAGGCTGGATATTTGGGGCGCGAGGCGATCTGGGATACCTCAACGAAGAAAGCATCCAAGAAAAAAATGTTGTGTTCTGGTATACGGCGCATCTCCCACATGCCGCCGCATTAGGTCCTGCGGCGTGGTTGGCGGTTGGGCCGGTGCTCAAAGTTCAGCGCTAGGAGCCTGTCCGACATAAGATAGATGAACCAGATCGACCGAATGATTTTGTGCAATAGTCTGCACAGTGTAGAACGTTCCGCTTCGAGCCTGCGGACTCACTGGTTGAGTGGAGAGTAGGACAGTCTCATCGGGGCCCACATTTCATCCAATGGTTCTTTGAACTCATCATACAGGCCGGCTTGTTTGCCAGACCATAGTCTGGTCATGGGCGACAACTTTAATGTGTGGGTGATCTCTTCCCTCTGTCGGCGTTCATGTGTCGTGGCAGAGACAGGTCCTCGGCAATTTCTCCTAGCGGAACAACGATAGTTTCTGCTTCCGACGTTCGTCCAGGTGCGGCATTATTTCGCCTCTTGAGTCACGCCATGGCCTACCTTCGATATTCACCAGATTGCGATTGGCATGTCTTTGAGGAAGCCACGACAG
>JAKDNQ010000354.1 GCA_030456405.1 Nitrospira sp. | reverse complement strand
TCATCGTCTTTACCGCCATGGCGGACGGGACCTTCATGTTTTCGGAAGATGGAACGAATGACCCGAACGGTGTCAACGGCATGGAGCGGGGCACGTATACGTGGAATCCCGCGACTGGAGCGTTTATTTCAACGGTTCAAACGGACACCAACCGCGAGTGGGGCCTATCGGACGATGGGCCGGTTACCGTAACCGTCACCGGCAATACCCTCGTTGCTACCGTTCGTAATGGCGACCAGTTCACCTTCACCCGCGTGGTTGACACCAACGGGCCTGTGGAGCCAATCGTCGGCGCCTGGCGGTTCGACGACACCGATGGGCCGGGAAGCCTTGTCGTGCTGACGCTATTTGAGAACGGCAGCTTCGTGCTGGTGCAGGATGAATCCCTTCCTACCAGCGACGGCACCGAGAGAGGCACGTACAGCGTCGCTCCGAACGGGGACGTGACCTTTACGAGAATTCTCGATACAAGCCCCACCGCGGGCCTCTTCAGTGCTGAGGATCCCGGTCCTGTAGTGCTGAATATCGTCGTGAGCGGCGACACGCTGACCCTCAATGACGGGGAAGAGATCTTCAGAGGAACTCGCATTCGCGCACCGCAATAGAAGACCGACTTCGTGCCTGTGGCCCGCTTCAAAAGGCGGGCCGCAGGGTGGAAGGAGTGGGAAAAGGAGCCGGGGTTGGAGACGAGGGGGCGAGAGTGTCAATTCACGATGAGCGAGCCCCGCTTCGTTAATCGTCAGGACTCTCACGTTGAACGATTAACGTTTAACAAACGGGCCGCGTGCGGCTCCGATTGACAGGGTGTGAAGCTCTCCACTAGACTCAGTGCGACAATAGGATGCCCGCAGTCAACGGATCAATGAGGTAGACAGGGAGGCCCGAATTCGGATGGCGAAAAAAACGGCAGGTGAATCGGACGAAACCAGACTGAAAAAGAAGGTCGCGGCGAAATTGGCCGAGAACAAGAGCCATAAAGGGGATGAAGCCCTTCGTTCGCTACAGAAGCGACTGCGGCGGGCACAACGGAAACGGCGCACAGTCGCGTTGCGCCAGAAAAATGCTGCGAGCAAGAAGGCGGTTGCGGCGGCGAAGTAGCATTCCTGCCGGACAGTTGCCGGACCAATGAATCGTGAACCAGGATTATTCATGACTAGTCCGGGGTAAGGTTGGACAAATGGAACCATCACAATCCGCAAAAGAGGACGCGACTCCCGCCGCTGCAGACACGGTGACCGATGCGTTGACCGATCAGGTGGCGGCAGAGTTTACGGGGGTGCACTCGGCCCCGACAGATCCGACAGCGGAATCGGCAGAGCCAGTCGTTCTTGAAGAAGAGAAGGTCAAGGACGAGATCGAGATCCAGATCGATCTGCTCAAGGATGCCGACTGGGTGGTCCGTCGTGAGGCCGCCATTACGCTTGGGGAGATGGGAGATGAACGTTGCGTGGAGCCGCTGGGTCGTGCGTTGCGCGACGGCGACTGGCAAGTCAGGGAAGTGGCGATCGAAGGATTGGGTCAGATCGGTTCTCCCGCCGTCGAACTGTTGGTCAAGCTGCTCCGCGATTGGGACGTGCGGAAGTATGCGATTGCCGCGTTGGGGAAGATTCGCGACGAGCGTGTGCTCGATCCGCTGATGCTTCAACTGAAAAATGACGAGTTCAAAGACGACGCGCTTAACGCGTTAGTTGAACTGGGGCAACCGGCGTTGCCGCGATTGGTTGCGGCGTTGAAAGACAAAGATGAGAATGTCCGGAAGCAATCAGTGCTGGCCTTAGGACGGATCAAACATGCGGAGGCGATCGATCCGCTTATCGACATGCTCTCCGACAGCGATTGGTTTACACGATTGACCTCTGCGGCGGCGCTTGAAGCCATCGGCGACGACCGGGGCCGCGAAGCGATCAAGCCGTTGATGAAGGATCCGGATATGGTGGTCCGGATGCGGGTGGAGCGGATACTCGCGAAGTGGAAGAAGAAACAACCTGCCGCCACGTAGCAGGATGCTGAAAAAGCCCGCCAGTACTCCCGGTCTATCTGGTCTGTCTCGTCTATTTGGTTGAATTTAGGGTTAAGCGGATACACGAGAGAGACCAGATAGACCGAATAGACCAGACAGACCATTTCTTTTCATTTATTTAACCGCCGGTCAATCTCCCGCTGAATTTCGTCGAGCTTCCTGATCGAGACCGATTTTCCCATCGACAAATCCAGCCGCACTTCCCGAAGCGTGCCGGTCAGCGCCCGTATGGCGAGGATCGATTCATCCTGCTTCGTACCCTTCGTGGCATTGTCCAGTATGTCAGCGGCCTCGCCGAGTTGCTTGGCCGCATCCCCAAGCTGCTTATCGAAGAGTTCCGACTTCGCCTGCACCACCCGTGACTTCGCGTCGAGCAGCCCCTGCCGCCCCCGCAGGTCTCGCTCGATTCCCATGGTCGTGTCGATAACGTTGCGAGAGGTGTCTTTGAGCAACTGTCGGAGGTCTGAGACCGTCTGTTGCAGTGTGCGGACGGGACGTTGGCCAAAGAAAAATCCGAGGCCAAACGATGCAGCGGCAAAGACAAGCGCAGCCATAAATTTCCACATGACATTATCCCTTCGGCTGACGCGCTTTGGGGGCGGGTATTGTGCGCCGGAGCTGTTGGAGCACACTTCCTGCCGCAGCAAGGCGAACGGCGACGTCTGAATCTTCCAAGGCTTTTTTGAGTAACGGTGTCACCGATGCGTTGTTCGCGCCTAGCGCTTTCGCTGCGAAAAGACGTGGCTGTGGCTGCTTGTCTTGCAGAAGTGTCTGTAAGATTGCCACGACTTCTTTGTCGGAAGTCGCTGACAGCGCATGGGCAGTCGCGGTCCGTATCGAGGGATCCGGGTGTTTGGCCAAATCCGCGGCGAGCGAGAGGACAGATGTGTCGCCCAGTCTCAGCAGTCCTTCCACCGCGCTCGCCCGTACCTGCATGCTGGCATCGCGCGTGAGTGCCCGCAGTAACGGCTGATTCTCTCGAATACCCAGCCGTCCGAGACTTTGGGCAGCAACGGCGCGTACGCGCGCAATGTCGTCTCCGAGCGCATGGGTGAGGGGGGCGGCGCCACCGGCTTGTCCATAGTCTCCCAAGGCCCCGGCGGCGAACGCGCGAACCGATGGCTCAGGATCGTATATGCCCTGGCTGAGGACCGACAGACTCGATGGGCGTTTCAACCGTCCTAAGACTCCCAATGCTGCCATGCGAACATCGGGTTCCGGAAGTGTTGCCGCTCCGGTAATATCGGTCAGCATGTC
>JAKDNQ010000086.1 GCA_030456405.1 Nitrospira sp. | reverse complement strand
CTGCGGCCTTGCTGGGCGGCCATTTTGAGCATCCTACTGAGCATATCGCTGTCACAACAGTTCCACTCGAGACTGGACAATTTCTACAGCGGGAACATTCCGAATCAGATTCAATGCCTGGTCGCAAACTTGGTTGACATACCGCCCTTCGTTAGCCACGCACGCAATCCCCAAGACAGCCTTTTGCCACAGATCCTGCCCGTCCACCTCGGCAACGGAGAGATTGAACTGCCCCCGTAATCGATCTTTGAGGCTCAACAGCACCTGCCGCTTATCTTTTAGCGACTGACTTCCCGGGATGAAGAGCTCGACCGTACAGAGACCAACGATCATACCCACAGCGCAAACTCACGTCTCAGAGCTTCGCAGCAATCTTGTCGATCGCATAGGCTTCGATAATGTCTCCAGCCTTGACATCGTTGAAATTCTCGACGCTGATTCCGCATTCATAGCCCTGTTGCACTTCACGGACGTCGTCCTTGAACCGACGCAACGACCCGAGCTTCCCCTCATACACCACCACATTGTCGCGAAGCACCCGAACTCCGACAGCGGCGCGGGTGATCGTGCCGTCCACCACATAGGACCCCGCAATGACACCGGCCTTGGACACCGTAAAGACCTGTCGCACCTCGGCCCGTCCCAACGCCCGTTCCTTAAGGGTCGGTTCAAGCAGACCTTCCATCGCCGCCTTAATCTCGGCGAGCGCATCGTAAATAATGGTGTACAGGCGGATATCGATGCCTTGCTGTTCCGCCAGAGCGGCAGCCTTCGGTTCCGGCCTGACATTGAACCCGACAACGATGGCATTCGACGCAGCAGCCAACAACACATCGGATTCCGTAATCCCGCCGACGCCGCTGTGAATGACGCGAAGTTTGACCGCGGCAGTTGCCAGCTTTTCGACACCGGACGTCAATGCCTCTGCCGACCCCTGAACATCGGACTTGATGACCAGTGCCAGCTCCTTGACCGATCCTTCCTTGATCTTGGCAAATAAATCGTCCAACGTGACCTTGGCCGACCCGGACAAATCTGCTGTTCGCTGCTTACGGGCTCGATCCTCTGCAATCTCTCGCGCAACTCGCTCGTCTTTGACGACCTGAAACACATCACCGGCAGACGGCACGCCTGGGAGCCCGGCGACTTCTACCGGAATAGAAGGACCGGCCTCTTGAACCTTGGATCCCGTATGCGTGATCAACGCACGAACTTTCCCGCTAAAAATCCCAACGACAAACACGTCGCCGACACGAAGCGTTCCGCTCTGAACCAGCACCGTCGCCACCGGGCCACGTCCCCGCTCTAACCTGGCTTCTACCACGGCACCCTTCGCGAGTCGATGCGGATCGGCCTTGAGCTCCAGCACTTCTGATTGCAGAAGAATCATTTCCAGCAAGTTGTCCAGACCGATCTTCTCTTTGGCCGACACCTCCACCATGATCGTGTCACCGCCCCAGGACTCGGAGATGAGTCCATGCTCAGACAACGCGTTCTTTACACGATCGGAATTCGCGCCGGGCTTATCGATCTTGTTGATGGCCACGATAATAGGCACAGACGCGGCTTTGGCATGATGAATCGCTTCGATCGTTTGCGGCATGACTCCATCGTCCGCAGCGACAACCAGAATGACGATGTCGGTGATCTTGGCGCCACGACCCCGCATCGCGGTGAAGGCTTCGTGCCCTGGTGTGTCGAGGAACGTCACCTGTTTCTCGCGCACCGCAACGGTGTATGCGCCGATATGCTGCGTGATGCCGCCGGCCTCGCCCTCCGCCACCTTCGTTTTTCTGATGGCATCGAGCAACGAGGTTTTGCCGTGATCGACATGGCCCATGATCGTCACCACTGCCGGCCGCGGCTCAAGCTGCACCTCTTCCTCCGTCTGCACAGCCGAATCCAACAGCTCTTCTCCAGCCTTCTCCATCGACACATCGATCTTGATCCCGTTCTCTTCCGCAATGATCACGGCAGCATCCACGTTCATCGTCTGATTGAACGTGAGCATCTGGCCCATATCCATGAGTTTTCGCATGATATCGGCCGGGCGCTGCCCAATCAGCTCGGCAAACTCCTTCACCGTCATGCCTGGCGTCAGCTTGAAGCCTTTCCTCCGAGGCTTGGTGACTTCCCCCGGCGTGCTGTGATGCACATGCTTGCTGCGGTCGTCTCGACGCTGCTGCACTGGAATGGCCCGAAGATCCTGCCAGCGGGCCGCATCATCACGAATCCGAAGCTCTTCTTCTTCACGCGTACGACCAGGCTTACGAGCTTTCTTCCCCTTCTCTTTCAAGCCCTCGGCCTGCATCTCTTCAAGGGAAAGAGCTTTCTTTTTTCCAGGGAGCGCTTCGACGCCCGGCACGACAGGAAGCTTGACAGGAGCCGCAGAAACCGGAGGGGTCAGAGTTCCTATCGCATGCGGCTGGTCGAGTGTGGCCGACGAATCAACATGCGTCACGGACGGAAACTCGGATTGAGGATGCGGCGGCAGCGGGCTGATCACAGGTAAATCGATGTGGGCTCCCCTTGCCCCTGCCGATTCAATTGCGGGCAGAGACGACGTTCCATCGGAGGGAGCATCATCCGCTCTTTTCCGCTTGATCAGAATGCGGCGCTTATCAGACTTGGAAGCCTCCTCCGCCGAGGACGCCTGAGGCGAGCCGGCCTTCACTCCCACTGTACGGTCGGATACCAAGCCGCTCTTACTCCGCTCACCTCGGCCGACATCGGCTCCCACTTCCCTGCCCGGCGCCTTGAGCTTGGAGCCAAGTTTCTCCAAGACCTTCTGCACCACGTCGTCATCCAACACGCTACTGTGCGACGCGACCGTGATCCCCATCCGTTTCAGTTCCGGAATGAGATCACGGTTCTCCATTCCGAGTTGCTTAGCCAATGCATACACACGCATGAGAAATTAACACTCACTCCTCTGTTTCCGGTTTATCCGGCATCCGACTCTGCCCGGGCTTTGAGTTCCTGCTCTCGGGCTTCTTCCTGCTGATGCAACGCCTCGGTTTCCTCCGCCAACGCCGCTTTAATTTCTTTATCCCGCTCTGCCTTTTCTTTTTCGTATTCTGTCGCGCTGATGATGTCGATCTTCCAACCCGTCAGACGAGCCGCCAGCCGCACATTCTGGCCGTTCTTCCCGATTGCCAACGAGAGCTGGGAATCTGCCACAACGACCAATGCCGATTTCTTTTCCTCGTCAACGCCGACCTTTTCAATGCTCGCGGGGTTCAAGGCCTCAGCGATGAAGACTCGCGGGTCTGAGGTCCAGGTAATGATGTCGATTTTCTCTCCGCGGAGTTCACGGACCACCGCTTGAACTCGCGAACCTTTGATTCCCACACAGGCACCGACCGGGTCAACCGCCTTCTCGCGAGAGGTCACGGCAATCTTCGTCCGGTCACCGGGTTCCCGCACGATAGACTTGATCTCAACGATTTTTTCAAGCACTTCCGGCACTTCTAATTCGAAAAGTTTTGCCACAAACTGTGGATGACTCCGCGTCAAGACGACCTGAACATCCTTCGGCGTTCGACGCACCTCCAACAGCATGGCCTTCACCCGATCGCCACCGCGATACGTTTCTCGCGGAATCTGCTCTTGAACCGGCAGAACCGCCTCCGTCTTGCCCAGATCCACTAAATAATTCCTGCGCTCCACCCCGAGAATGATGCCGTTGACCAGATCCCCTTGTCGCGTAGAGTATTCTTTTTGAACCGCCTCCCATTCGGCCTCCCGGACCTTTTGGAAGATGACCTGTTTAGCGGTTTGCGCAGCGATCCGACCCAAATCGCTCATCTCAATGAGCGACCCAATTTCGTCACCAACCTCCGCTTCACTGTCGAACTGGCGAGCCTCTTGAAGCGACACTTCGGTCTTGGGATTGGCAACCGCATCGACGATGGTCTTCTTTGACACGACAGAGATCTCACCGGTCTTGGAGTCGATCTCAACCTGAATATTCTCAGCCTGCCCGAACCGTTTCTTCGCAGCCATTTGAAGAGCGGCTTCGATCGCCCCGATCACCCGACTCTTGTCGATGCCCTTTTGCCGACCAAGTTCATCGATGACTGAAATTAATTCTCGATTCATACGCTTACTCTCCGACGAATCCCCTAATCAGCCCCACTGCGCACCACGGCAATCGACTTCATTCGATATGGCCTAAAATGTCACAACGCGTCGTGTTTCAACGATCGACCCGAATTCAAGGATAACCACCCGCTCCGTACGCGCATCATTCACCACAACCGTAATTTCCTGTTCAGTGACGTCCTTCAATACTCCGACCACGCGCCACTGTCCATCGATCGGCTGCCTGAGCTTCACGCTCACTTGCCCCCCCAATGCCCGGCGATAATCCTGAATCCGTTTGAAGGCCCGATCCAGACCAGGTGAGGAGACTTCCAACGTATAGGCATGGGGGAATGGGTCAGCCACATCCAAGGCTGGGCCGATCGCGAGGTGTGCATGCCCGCAATCGTCAACCGTGACGCCGCCCGGCTTATCGACATACACACGAACGACCGACCGCGCACCCTGCCCTACACACACCACGTCAACCAATTCTAAACCTAATGCCCAGAGGATGGGCGATACCACTTCGCTGATGCGATCGACGACCGATCGGGACTCCTTCACGGACACGCTTAGCCCCGTATGTTTTGATGGCGTACTCAAGAGATCAAACAAAAAAGTGGGCCTGCGCCCACTTCCAGTCGGGGAACATAGCACGCCACCTATACCAAAGCAAGAGGGCCTAATCGATCCGACTCGAGAATCTTTCGGCGAGTCGTTGGGTAATTGGTCCAGGCCGTCCATCTCCAATCACTTTTCCGTCTATACGGACGACGGCCAAGACTTCGACCGTGGTCCCCGTGAGAAATACTTCGTCAGCCTTATAGATCTCTGCCAGAGAGACAAAGCGTTCTTGAACTTGAACGCCCACGCTCCGGGCAAGATCCAGCACGATGGCTCGCGTGACCCCAGACAGAATATGCGCCCCTTCGGGAGCCGTCACGACCGTCCCTCCTTGGGCGACCATCACATTGCTGATGGCCCCTTCAGTCACGAATTCCCCATTGACTAAAATGGCCTCGAAGGCCCCGGCCTGCCTGACGCGTTGACGCGCCAACACGTTGGCCAATAGATTCACACTCTTGATGTCACAGCGTCCCCATCTGATATCCTCAGTCGTTATCGCGTCCACACCAGTCGCCTGTACCGATCTGTCAAGCGGGTGGAACTCACGGACCGTCATGACGACTGTAGGCGTCGTGTCATCGGAATAGGCATGATCTCGGGGCGCAACTCCCCTGGTGATCTGAAGATAGATTTTGGCTTCGGGATACGCAGCCTGCGTAATCCCTTCCAAAATATGATGCGTCCAATCGGCGCGAGAATAGGGCTGCGTAAGGTTGAGCGCTGCGGCGCTACGATCCAGCCGAGCAAGGTGGGCATCAAGTGAGAACGGACGTCCTTTGTATGTGCGAATCACTTCGTACACGCCGTCGCCAAACTGAAAGCCCCGATCTTCAATCGAGACTTTCGCCTCGGCCAGCGGCATAAACGCTCCGTTCACGAAGGCGACATTCGGCACGATTACATGCTCCTTCGAGACGAGGCATCCACAACGGTCACGTCAAAGACACGCCGATCTTCGGCCGTGAACTTCCACCCCATACGTTTTTCAAACAATATCCGATGGGTTCCGGGCTTGACCGCCCTAAACTCGAACGTCCTCTGCCCATTATCGACCGCATTATTCCCGGCAATGCGAAGATAGTCGTCCGCCAACAATTCGAGCCCCGTAGAATCATAGGTCGGCACCCAGAGTTCCCCTCGTGTCCGATCCTCCCAAAGATGAACCTGGATGGGGTGCTCAAGAGTCGTCTCAATGACCTTCGCTCCATCCGAATGTGTCGCGCCATCATGGTCGTGGCCAGCCGTCGCTTTCATGGTCATTGACGTGATAACCCACTCCTCATGGTTTTCTTATCGGCTATGATTTTCGCCGAGGTCCGACAAAAATTTCCGTTCCTTCCACCAACACGTCATAGCTTCCCACACAATATCCACCGCCGTCCGTCCCTCGCCCGTTCCGAACATCGAAAGCCAAGTCGTGCCACGGACAGGCTACGACAAAGCCCTTGACACGCCCTTCACATAAAGGACCGCCTTCATGGGGACAAATGTTATGGATAGCGAAATACGTCCCCTCAATGTTGAAGAGCGCGATCTCCCGATTGTTTACCATGACTGCTTTTGATTTCCCAGGCGGCAGCTCGGCAACCAAAGCGACAGATTGAAATCCTTCTAGCATGTTACACCGACTCCTCTCATGCGTTTCGCTACGGCCTCCCACACCTTACATCCGGAGCGTATATTTCAACTCCTGCCCTATCGTGACCCCTTCCCGTTTGATAAAACCTGCTTCTGTTTGAATCGCATAGCGAACCGCTTCGGGAGAGGAACTATACTTTGGGCAATCGTCTAGTTGGCAGGGAGCGACGTTTTCTATCAGTCCCACAATGTGATGACTTTCATCGACCCATATCATATCCACCGGAAACCGATACGCTTTCGTCCAAAGATGGTTCTGACCGGTCGACTCAAAGATATAGAGCAATCCACCGTTCGCCGGCAATGCTTCTCGAAAGGCGAGACCGACAAGCAGCTTCTCCGGGGTATCGGCTACCTCCGCCTCAAGTTCACGACCGTTCGGGAAAGAAACAACGATGATGGTCTCTTCTTTTCGATCGATAAGAAAAAAGGACGCACTCATCAAGAAAATCGCCATGAGAGCGAGGGTGACAATCCGTTTCTTTTTCTGCCCTCGATCTCCTGTCTGTGCCGTCGTCATGGACATTCCCTGTCATAACTCTTCACGAATCCCTGGGCCCAAAGGCCCATTAATACAGGGAATCTAGGCCTTCTGAACAAACGTGTGCTGTTGACTTGGAAAAGAACGGCAGACTAGAATAACTGTCACGCCACGGTATCCATAATGGTCGTGACGGGGCGAACTTGTCAACCGGGTGTATCTCTATTTTGTAGTGAGAAGGAGGCGAGGGTCATGGCGTTGCTGATTACCGATGAATGTATCTCCTGTGGAGCCTGCCTGCCTGAATGTCCGAACGAGGCGATTTTCGAAACTCGCAGCGATGCAGAAGCGAAGGGCAATCATGTGGGTGATGGCCAGGGAGTCGGCGATAGCATTTATGTGATTACACACGACCGCTGTACCGAGTGCGTCGGACACTTCGACGAACCGCAGTGCTCCGCCGTATGCCCAGTCGATAATTGTTGCATCGCTGATCCAGCGTATCCGGAAGCGACAGACGTTCTGCTTGAGAAAGCAAGGACGCTCAATCCGGATAAGACAATCGATGAAGCAAAGGTCTGGAGCGGCGTGCGCAATTAGTCATCACTCTTCCGTTCAAGCAAGAAGGCCCGACTTCTCACATGAGAAGCCGGGCCTTCTTGCTTCCAGCGGGATGCTCAAAAAAAGCTAGTCCTTTTCAGTATCCCGCTAAAAACCATCGCCCTCTCCGCGTTATCGCAAAGAGGGCGATGCACATTCACTTCGGACAATACCTTCTCTTACTTGATCATCAGAATCTTGCCGCCAACATGTCCCGGATGCAAGTGACAGCGATAGGTGAGCGTATTCCCCTGCGTGGCATAGAACATGTCGCTGGTAGGAACCCCAATGTACTTCGTTTCGCCGGGTTTCAATACCACTTCGGCTTTCATGACAAATGGTGAACCGGCGTTCGCGGCATCGGTCATTTGGAATCCGTGCTCGGCAGTGCCTTTGTTCATGACCTTGAGCAGGACGGGACGACCAGGCCGAACTTTAAAATCGATGACCGTGACGGGTGGATACCACGTCTTGAGGTCCCCGATCTCGACTGCGAACAGCTGGGCATCGACATCCAATTCCTTGAACGACTGACCCACAACGGAGCCAGTCTCCAAATCTCCGACCTCCACTCCACCTGCCTGAAGCGCAAACGCAGCAGATGCTCCAGCCACGATCATTATGAGGCCGAAGAAAACCCCTAACATCGTCTTGCCCATGACCTACCTCCTTATAAGAAAGAAGAAGAGATGTGATTAGGTTGGTAACTACCTACCGCTACCGTCAAACCCATATCGCATAGCCCTGACCTTTGCCACTGCATTACTATGTTTGCCCATCATGCCTTAACAGCATGGATACGATTCACGAGCACCCCTATAGATAGCACTGCGAGGAAATCGGAAGCAAGAACGTTATTCCAGATCTTTCCCGATGCCACTTCCTAATGTAGAGTGGCACATCAAAAATCGGCCACCCTTATTTCATGGTTTATCCCCCTCAGGCTGTCCCTCCTGAACCGTAGATCCGATCAAGAGATCGTACGGCGCATAATCGTCTGTGAGTTCGACACCCGCTCCCCATTGTTGCGCACGATGGGTCGC
>JAKDNQ010000353.1 GCA_030456405.1 Nitrospira sp. | reverse complement strand
AAACCTACAGAGGTCATTCATCACCTCGTTGCGTTAAAAGTTTGAAACCAAGCTGCAAAAAAACTCCAAGTAAGAATAAGCGACATCGTAGCCTTCAAATGGTTCGATACCTGCGTTGGCATATTGAACGAGCCTTTCTCGGAGTTCTTCGTTCTTAATATGCTTTGCACTATCAACACCATATTTCATAAAGCTCCACCAGTGATGATGATCCATAAAATGGATGAATCTGCTCTTCTTATTTCTGTATTTCTCCAGAGCCTGGATTGCTATCTGTGTCGCCTTTTCATACTCCTGTTTCTCCCAACAGCGGAATATGCGGCCAGAGAGTCCCCCGACTGACTCTGCCATGCGCTTCTCTATTGGAAGAATTTTTGCGATAAGTTGTATTCCCGCGACAAGGAACTTTGCATACGGCGGCTCCTTGAACGGCTTACGCTCTAACTCCTCAATGTCCGTCGATTTTAGAGACATGCTCGACAAGCCCTAACCATTGATTTTACTGACCGACGTCTACCACCAATTGGGGCAAGCATGAATAGGCATTGGACAAAAATAGGGGTCGCGTCTTGTAATCTTACACGCATCGAATGATATACATGCTCCCTCTCAACTCGCGTATTTCACTTTAGGGATGTGGGCTGATTGAACTTCTACCCCGCCTCTCTTTCTCACCTTCTCACCCGCTGACATGCTGAAACGTGCCACTAGCCCAAGCGAGGGTCTTCTGATTCCCCGACCTTCCCAGAGGGAGTAGGCAGATTGTTCTTCACTGCGCGCATCGGACGAGCACATTCTTATCGTGCGCGTTCTGCGAGCAAGAAGAACGGTCTGCCTGCTCCCTCGAATCCTTCTCAAGCCACGCGTTGCGCTAGCACCTTTCGCGTTCAATGGTCCTTCCAAGGTTGCTCGTTATCTCTCTAAGGATGGGGGCTGATTGATCTTCCACTGCGCGCGTCCAACGAGGGCCTTCTCAGGCCGCGCGTTGCGCGAGCACAAAAGATCATCAGCCTCCATCCCCCTCGCATCACAGATCCCTTGATCTTTCTACAGTCATGCGCTACGCTTTCGTCCATGTCCTACCAAGAGCGCCTGACCATTGATCCTGCCAAGCGCGGCGGCAAGCCCTGCATCCGTGGCTTACGCATCACCGTATATGACGTGTTGGAATATCTGGCCTCCGGTATGAGCGAGGCGGACATCCTCAACGATTTTCCTGACCTCACGCGAGAGGATATCCGTGCCTGCCTCGAATTTGCTGCGGATCGGGAGCGCAAACTGGTCTCGCTCCCGGCGCAGTGAAACTGCTCTTCGATCAGAACCTGTCGTATCGGCTGATACAAGCGTTGCAACAGGAGTATCCTGAGTCCCGCCATGTGCGCGACATGGGGCTCAGCGCAGCGTCGGATGAAACCGTGTGGCGCTATGCCATCCTGCACGGTTTCACTATCGTGACCAAAGATGCGGACTTCCATCAACGCAGCTTTCTCTTTGGCGCGCCGCCCAAAGTCGTCTGGATCCGTTGCGGCAACGCGTCGACCAGTACGATTGAACAGCTCTTGCGCAACCGTCACAACCATCTCCTCGGATTTTCCACCGACCCGGATGGCACGTTTCTCATCATCGACTAGCCGACGATATCTTTATTCACTGCACGCGTCTAACGAAGTCCTTCCAATCGTTTCCACCCACTTTGACCTGAGGGGAACAGCCAGATCGTTCTTCACAATGCGCATGGAGCAACCGTCATCTATCTAATCGACCTTCCAAGCTCGCTTACTTTTCTTCTTGTGGAATGGCACCCGTGTTGGTCCCACTGCGGCCGTCGAACGAGCACATTCTGATCGTGCGCGTTCCGGGAGCACGGGATCAGCATGGGTGTCATTCCACTCCTTTCATCGTGGGGGGTTCCGCGAGCAGGAGGACGACCAGGCTACCCTTCCTTCCTGCTACGGCGTCGATTCCTTGACCTGATCGGCCCTCTGCTGAGCCGACTGCTCCAATGTACTTTCCACCTGACGGGCCTTATCCATCGGAGTTTTTATCGCATCCACCGCGGCCTGCCCTGCTGCCTGCGTCGCCGCACTGCCGGATGCAGCCGCAGCCTTCGCCTTCTCCGCCGGCGTCTCCTGGCTACAGCCAAATAGCCCCACCATCGCCAGCAACCCAACAACGAATAACAGACTACATCTGGATTTCTTCATCGCAATCTCCTCAGCCATCCCACAATTCAACATTGAACATTGACCATTCAACATTTACCGTGCTCAATCGTACCTGCGAGGCGCCGGACCGACAAGAAATTGCTGAAACGCCTCTTTGATCGCCGAACCTGTCTCCGTTATAATCGCACGCGAACAAGGAGACTCTATGGCCACTGCGAACCAAGAACACCAAACCCAACTTCGCCAACTCGCCGAGCTCCTCCTGGCCGTTGCCGGAGAATCCGTGACCGTCATGAAACGAAATGCCCCGGAGCGAGCCTTGAAATTGAAACGACCCGATGAGTGGGACATCTACCTTGAGTTTCTCAAGGTCATGTTTAATTTGACCGACCGGCTCTCCGCCTTGTACCTGCCGGTCAAAACACAACCCCAGTTCATGGATAGTCTTGAGGACGCGGTGACCTTGCAATTAAAAAACGTGCTGGAACCGGCATTCGGTTCCGGCGCCGATCAGACAGAAGTCATGCTCACCGTCGGCGCGGCTGTGGCAGAAAGTCGGCAGACCTATGAGCGGTACCGGTTCCTCGTCACCGACCAGAATCCCGTGAAGGACGAGATGTTGAAAGACTTTGGCGGGCGGGTTGCTGACACGATGGGAATCTCAGGGCATGTACAAGTATGCTCCGCCGCAGCACTCTGCGCGAGCGCCGTGATTCCTGCCATTAAAGCTATCCTGACCGGGGATCCTCCTCCGGTCGCCGCAGTCGAGGCAGCCGCATCGGTGGCAACCTCCACACAGTCCGCGCCGCCACACCTTACCCCGACGCCTGGGCCTCAAGGTCCGACAGGCGCCGAGATCACGTTGGTGAGCGTGATGTCGACCGTCACCGGAGAAGAAGTGGAAACTCGCTGGGGGCTGCATCCTCGATTTCGACAAGATCTTCCCCCGGAGGAGATTCAACGAATCGCCAAGCTGATGAACCGAGTCGCGAAAGTTCTTGGCGAACGGTATGCTTCCGTGGCATTCTCCGACGAATGGACAACGTGGCATAAGGCCGGTCACGCGTGAGCCGATCAGGATGCTGAAAAAGTCCGCCAGCAGGGAAGGGAGCGGCCAGGTGCCCTTCTT
>JAKDNQ010000352.1 GCA_030456405.1 Nitrospira sp. | reverse complement strand
AGGGAGCCTAATCCGATTCTGGAGGAGAGACGATCATGATCAAGAAAAGACTGAACATCCGGATGTCGGGATTAGGTGGACAGGGCGCCGTTACCGCCGCGCATGTTCTGGCCATGGCTGCCAACCGCGACGGCAAATTTTCGATCTCCAATCCCTTCTTCGGCGCCGAGAAACGCATGGCGCCGGCGGAGAGCTATTGCCGAATTGGCATCGAACGGATCTACGACCGTGGCGAGTTGGTATTTCCTGACGTCATTCAGGTCTTTCATCCCCAGGTCATCACCATGGGGAAAAGCTACACCATGCCCTTCTACTCCGGTGTGAAGGAAGGCGGCCTCGTCGTCATCAACTCCGACCAGGAGCTGCTGTCAGCCGATGACATCGAACGCCTCAGGGATTTAAATGTGAAGGTGTTTTACATTGCGGGGACCGAACTCGCGATCGAGGTAGCCGGCACCGAGCTGTCGACGAATATGTCGATGATTGGATCGGTCGCAGGCATCACCAAGTGCGTCTCAATGGAATCCCTGGACGGCGCCTTACAGGAACGGTTCGGGAAGAAGTTCGTCGCCTCCGGCGGAACCGCCTCCTTGGATGAAGCAATCAAGAAGAAGTTCGCCAAGAAAGAAATGTTGCTGGCCAAAAACCTGGCAACCGTCAAGGCGGCCTACGACATCGCCTGTGAGTGGGCCGAGAAGAACCAGTATGAGCTGCGAGTCGGCAATCCTGCCGTTGCGGCTTAACGAGAGAGAAGGAACCAGCTCGCATGTATAACGTAGCCCAAGTCATCGATGAGAAATGCGTGGCCAAGAAGGGATGTCGGCTGTGCATCATGTATTGCCCTGAGGCCAATTGCCTCGACCTCAATCCGAGCAAGATGGTGGCCGAAGTGATCATCGACCGCTGTAAAGGCTGTGAACTCTGCGTGATCGTCTGCGACGCGGCCAAGCATAATGCCATTACCATGCAGGCCGTCAGCGCCACTGGACAGCTGATGACCCAAAAAGGTGAGTCCGCCGCGCTAGGGCAGGCCTACCAAGGATAACCGTTTCATGTAGCGGGTCTCCCGCGCAAGACCCCATGGCATCTCGCTATGGGGTTTTTTGTTGGCGAACCGTGGGGGGAATCGATAAATGGAAACTGAAGACAACGTCATCGATGAACTCCTTCGAGAGATTTCCGGCCTGATCCATGAGTATCCGAAAGTGCTCGAACGGCGTGCAGCAGAGATCCTTGCCAGCGGGAAAGATCCGGATTTGGCACACACACTCGTCAAGGCCGCCGACACCATGCGCGACAGCGGAAATCTCTATCTGACTTGGGCCAAGCACTACGCTTCCGTCGCGTCAGGCAGGACCGACGCGACATCGAATGAGGATGAGACCGAAGATTTCGACGTTTAGCGAAGCGTGGCTCTGCTTATCGTCTCTCCTCTAAAAAAGCTCGCTCCCACCCTACCAGTTCATGTTAGAATGCGCTCGTTTCGGCTGGACCAGATTCCCCGGTAGCTCAGTTGGTAGAGCAGCCGGCTGTAGAGTTGCAGCCTCCACGGGAAACCGTGGTTGAAACTTCGGGTGAATTCAGGGAAGCCTGCCCCGATTCCGCGATGAATCGGAATGGGAATCCTGAGCGAAGCCTGCCGAAGGGCCTGTCCTGAGCTAAGTCGAAGGGACAGCATGTAGGCAGGACCGTGCAGAGACTAGAGGCTGCGGAGCCCGTCCAATAACGCCTCATCAGCGCCCGACACCCTCCCCTGTAAGTTCTTCAGGCGGGTGAAGAGATAGTCCAAGCCCGATTGAAAAATCGGGGCACTTGTAACCGGCTGGTCGCAGGTTCGAGTCCTGCCCGGGGAGCCAATCCAGACGAAAAGGGGCACTTCACAGAGTGAAGTGCCCCTTTTGCTTTCTCCCACCGAACATCGTTACGCGTGAGCCGTGAATAGTTAAACGTAGGACCGCCGACCCTACGTTCTGGTAAACATTGACAAGTAATTGAAGGAACGTGACAATCACAAATCAATTGCAGTCTGTCTTGGCCTGCTATGCCGGACGGTATGCTCCATAGTTCGGACAAAAAATGTCACGAGACAAATACATACTCGTCACCGATTACCCTGTTGCAAGATACGAATGTGGACTAACAGTAGGCGACCGAGTTCGACTGAAAAAAGATTTGATCGTCAAAGACCATAGAAATCGACCAACTGGAAAAATCCATCGAAAAGGCGAGATTTGGACAGTCCTTAGAGGGTCGAATGTCGGAAGAAGAATAGATGTCTGGTTCCAACAACCAGACGGGGCTCCCCACACGTGGGATGACAATTTGGAATCCATCAATGAATGGTTTGAAGTACTCAAAGGAAAGGAAACAAGAAAGAGCCCGAACAAAACCTTACGCCGTATAACAAGCCCGCGACGGGCTCGCCACGGGTGAAGACTGGTATTTGCTAAAAGACAGCCGAGCCGTAGAGATAGCGGTCCGTAATCAACAAGTTTCTTTCGCACATGGAATCCGCACTAAGCGCCTCGGCACGTAGGTTCGTTAGATCCGGAGAGCCACCATTTCAAGGCCTTCGAGATCTTTCTCGAAGGCCTCTATTGTCCTCATAACCCACTATCTACTTTGCCGCATTTGGCGGCTTCATGCTGCGAAGCTATGGAACATTCTTTATAATAACCTCCATGTCATTAAACGGACGAGAGTTTACGCCGGCGGGCTTGTTCCGCAGTCCACATCTCATGACCATTGTCCCAGGCTATTGGCCTCGCCGAGGACTGCTTGCCGGAGTACCGACCGAGGCGCGCCTCTTCACTACTGAGCCGGACACTCAGCTACTCGGGTTCTGCCACTGGCAACCACAACGCACAGCTAGCCAGATCTTGGTGCTCGTGCATGGCTTGGAAGGTTGCAGCGAGTCGCACTACATGCGCGGCATCGCCGCGAAAGCCTACCGCGCAGGGTTCAATGTCGTCCGGATGAATCAGCGGACCTGTGGCGGGACAGAACGCTTGAGCCCAACGCTCTATAACACCGGCTTGAGTCAGGACTACCGAGCCATCGTCCATGAATTGGCGCACGTCGATGGACTCACTCGCATCTGGCTTGCCGGCTATTCGATGGGAGGGAATCTCATCCTGAAAGCAGCTGGGGAGATCGGCTTGTCAGAAGCAGCGTTGGCAGGCGCGATCGCGGTCTGCCCCAATATCGACCCTCCGAAATGCGTCGAGGCCTTGGAGCGGCCGCGAAACTGGATTTACCACAGACATTTTCTTGTGGAACTCAAAGCGCGATTGCGACGAA
>JAKDNQ010000351.1 GCA_030456405.1 Nitrospira sp. | reverse complement strand
TCAAGGAGTCGGCGACGCCGGAGTTACGGCGCGTGACCCATCAGGCACAGGGGCTCAAACAAGAGATGCGCGATCAAGCAAGTCAGATGCTGCACTCACGTCGCTATGAGGAAGTTCTCCAGGAACAGTACTTCGCTCAGAGAGAAGGTCGGTATGTCATGCCGGTAAAAGCAGAGATGCAGGGGCGTGTTTCGGGGATTGTCCATGATGTGTCGGCTAGCGGGGCGACGGTGTTTATCGAGCCGCGCGAATTGGTTGAGCTGAACAATTCGATCAAAGTGACGGACCTTGAGGTCGAACGAGAGGTGCGCCGTATTCTCCGTGAGTTGTCTGCCCTCCTCGCTGCCCAGGCCGAGGGCATGTTGGCGGGGCTCGACGCGCTGGCTGAGTTGGATGGTATCGCCGCGCGGGCATCGTTTGGCCGCCAGCTGGAGGCGCATCCAGTCCAACTTAACAACGAAGGGCGGGTGAAGCTGTTGCAGGCCAGGCATCCACTGCTCATGTTGTCGAAGGCGCAGGTAGTCGCCAACGATATTATTCTGGATGAATCGATTCAGGTGCTTGTCATCTCCGGCCCCAATACGGGCGGAAAGACCGTGACCCTCAAGATCGTGGGGCTCTTTGCCTTGATGGTTCGGGCCGGGTTGCACGTGCCTTGCGATGCGGGATCAGAGATGGTGTTCTTTTCCGACGTCTACGCCGATATTGGCGATGCCCAAGATCTGGCTCGCGATCTGTCCAGCTTTTCGGCGCATATGACTCAGATGATTCAGCTGCTTGATGAAACAGATCGCCCGCGCCGCTGTGACGAACACACCACTCTGCGACAATGGTTGGTTCTTTTAGATGAACCAGTGACCTCAACCGATCCGAGCGAAGGAGCGGCCCTGGCCGAAGCGTTGCTCTGCCGGCTGGCCGCGCGGGGAATGAGAGTCGTGGCCACGACGCACTATGGATCGCTGAAGGTCTTGGCCCACACGATGCCGGGCTTCGCGAACGCCAGCGTCGAATTTGATGTGGTGACGCTCTCGCCGACCTATCGGCTCTTCATGGGGGTACCGGGCGGGTCGTCCGCGCTGGAAATTGCCGGACGGTTAGGAATGGATCGAGCGTTGCTGGATGAGGCGAGGCTGAAGCTCCATAAAGATGAGCGAGTCATGGAAACGGTGCTCCACGATTTACAGGTTACGCAAAGGCAGTTGACTCATGATCTGGCCCGAGCGGTCGAGGCGAGACGAGAGGCAGAACAGGCAGAGCAACGAGCGAAAGCCCAACTCGCTCACCTGGAAGAGACGGAACGTGAAGCGCAGAAGGGCCTCAAACGAAAACTCAGTGAACAGTTCAGCCGTGCGCGCGCGGAAGTGCAAGCGACGGTCGATGCCGTCAAGGGCGAACAGAAATTGATCAAAGCCAAAGCGGCGAAGCAACGATTGTTCGAACTCGAAGCGCAGACACAAGCTGAATTAGCCCCATCCGGGATGCCGATTCCGCTTGAGCAGTTGGGAGTGGGCGATCAGGTTGAGATCAACGGGCTCGGTATGACCGGTACACTACTCGAATCGCCACAAGGGAAGAAGCGCGTGAGGGTAAAGGTGGGGGAGGGGAAGCTGCTGGCCACGGTGGCGAATCTTATTGGCCTTGCGCGAGGGAAAGCGGCTCCGCCATCGCCAGTCTCATCGAAGCTTCACCGGATTTTATCGGGCGATGGACTGAGGCTCGATGGACAGACGGTCGTGGATGTTCGAGGGAAGGCGGCAGACGAGGCGTTGGATGACGTGGTGGCGGCACTCGATCGCGCGACGTTAGCTGGCGCGCCGTTTCTGCGCGTCATCCATGGCCATGGCACGGGTAAACTGAAAGCGTCGTTGCGAGTCTACTTGAAAGACTCGCCTTATGTGGCGGAGTTCCGCACCGGAGATCGAGCAGAAGGCGGAGATGGCGTGACGATTGTGACGTTGAGGTAATGAGAGGAAGGCTTGGCTGATCCCCTTTGCTCGCGCAACGCGCGGCCTCCGAAGGCCCTCGCCTGGGCTGATGGCACGTTATGGGGAATCGATTGCGAAGCCGTCGGAAGATTATGTCTATTCTCTTCTATTGAGGCGCGTCATCATAGCGCTCAAGCCCAATACGATAGCCAAAAAAACCAGGACTATAGCCGTTAACGAGCCGAGCACGCAGGAAAAACTCTCGTTGCAGAAATCAAACATATATTGCCAAAACCCCCACATTTTGGTCTGAGCTAGGGTTTTTGCAAACATCGTATCCCCTCCTTGGCACTTCTCTTCGGTCCTAGGATAGAGAAGCCAACTAAGCCAGCGATTCGACCGCGGCGCGTAACCGCTCGGTCAGTTTTGTCGCCGCAACCGGCTCTTCCTGCGCCCGTGCGACTTCGATAGGCTCTCCGAAGATGACTCGCAACCGAGGTAAGCCGATTCTGCCCCGCGAGAGAGCCTGTGCAGTCCCGACAAGGCGGGCCGGCACAAGTGGCGCGCCCGTCACAAGCGCCATGCGCGCGGCACCCCGGTGCCATAGACGGTCGCCGTAGATGGCGCCTTGCGGGAAAATCGCGACCGCCTGTCCAGCCTCGAGGGCCTGCCGCATCCGCGCGAGAGCGAAGTGGTCTCCGTGCCCTCGCTTAATTCTGATCGCGCCGAGCCCGTCAAGCACCCACGCGAGCAGTCGGGATCGCCAGAGTTCTGCCTTTGCGAGGAAACGCAATTCCCGCGAGATCGCCGCCCCTAGGACGATTCCGTCGAGCACCGAGTCATGATTCGGTGCGATGACTATAGGTCCGGTGGCGGGGAGGCGATCGGCGCCGACCACCTCGAGTCGGTACATGGCGCGTACTAAGCCGCCGAAGAAACAGCGAGCCTGCGCGTAGGTCGGAGCGGAGAACGGTATGAGACCCTCATCTTTGTTTGCCCGACGACCGACAAGAGTTTCCATCGATGATTCCATCAGACCTCCTCCTCGATCTTAGTGATGGACTGCCTCACTGCAGTGCATGGTTAGGCATCAACTCTGTTTCGTTTCTCTTTTTTCCAGGCTCCCCAGGCATAGAAAAACCCCACCGGTACGCTGATGAGGCACACCCATGCCAGCGGAGACGATTCTGCGGCGAGCCACCCTCCAAGAGCGGTATAGATAGATGATCCGAGGAAATAGACATACCAGGGAATCCTGCGCTTTTTTGTCGAAGGCGTGTCGGTTTGCGATGTCATTACGCTCAGGCCTGCAGATTTTAGAAATTGTACAGACATTGTCGGGGCCCTCCCTCTGGAATTGTGAACGATCTGGGCG
>JAKDNQ010000350.1 GCA_030456405.1 Nitrospira sp. | reverse complement strand
ATATGACGGTGGACGACGCCGTCGAGTTCTTCGAGCATATCCCGTTCATCAAGCGCAAGCTCGACACCTTACACGATGTTGGGTTGCACTATGTGAAACTTGGCCAGTCCGCCACGACGCTATCCGGTGGCGAGGCGCAGCGAGTCAAACTCTCACGCGAACTGTCGAAACGTCCGACGGGGCGCACGATGTACATCTTGGATGAACCGACGACCGGGCTTCACTTCGCCGACGTGCAGCGGCTCCTCGATGTGCTGGATCGATTGGTCGAAGCCGGGAATACCGTGGTCGTGATCGAACATAATCTCGATGTGATTAAGAATGCTGATTGGATTATCGATCTCGGACCGGAAGGCGGCGATCGAGGCGGCGAGATCGTCGCCGAAGGCCCGCTAAAGGAAATAGCTAAGTCGAAGCGGTCGTATACGGGGCAGGTGCTTCGTGAAGCAGGACTTTAGTTGGGCAAAAGGCTTCATTCAAATGGATCAGTCTATTTGATTTGATCGCGGAACTAGCTGGAGTCAAAGTGGAAAACTGGCAGGTAATGGTTGTGGTCTTGCTTGTGATCCTCGGAGGGGTTGGCTTTGAATGGCACACAAGAAGGTTTAAGCGGATAGTACGGTCGACGTTGAGCTCTCGTCCTCAGCTTACTGCAGAACAATTTGGCAGGATACACTTCGGGGAATCCATTCTTCGCACAACCATTGCGGGAGACCTGAGAAACATAGTTGCCAAACATCTCCCCGTATCGATCGACGGGCTGCACCCCGATGACAAGTTTCAAAAAACATTGATGATAGACATTTTTGATTCATTGGCAACTGTAGAAATTGTCATGGAGATAGAAGACCGGTTTGGAATTAAAATCGGGGATGATCGGGATATCAAGCCAGATATAACCTCTCGCCAACTAGTGGACTACATAGAATGTCAAGCAAATAGGAAGTAGTTGTTGAGGAAGAACTTATATACACCCTCCTTTTGCCGGCTGTTTCTAACATCTTCATGACTCTCGACTGGTACGGCCATCTTAAATATTCTCATCGATACAGGCTAGAAAACTATCTGACATTGCCTTCGTGACGAGGCGAAGGGGGTGCGGCCAGATGCCGGCCCCTCGTTTCACGCCTCACGTTTCACGATTTTTGGAAGCAGGCCAAGCACGAAGCAGATGGTCGCAGATCGTTCGCCGCAGTAGGACGGTCAATGTCGGACAGGCTCTTACGGACGCCAGAAGGCCTCCCAATCCTCCTGCCTGATTTGCAGCGCTCGAAGCACATCGACCGGAAGACCAGTGGACACCTGGGCCTGAGCCTCATACCCCACTATTTGTTTGTGCAAAATGAACGCCATGGCTTTTAAGTGTTGGAGGCTCAGCCGAACCGTGGCCACCCGTTCAATGGGCGGCGGAACGCCAGGCGCCACTGGATTCGCTCCGGAAACTTGAAAGTTCAGCGTACACCCGAGCGGCCCAAGGTTGAGTTGAAATTGGTCGGCATAGACATCAGGGGTTTCAGCCATACGTCCTCCTAGAAAGTTGGGTTGTTCAAGCGAAGCGATATTAGCGTTCATGATATGATGCGGTCAATGGAGTAAACCCTGCGCCAGTACCGGCTTCCCGCCTCAATCGGCTCATCGAGCCTACGCCCTTTTCCGCTTGAAGCGACAAGGGTTCGCCCGTAAAATACCGCCTGTTTCTTGTCGATTCTGCGGAGAGACCATGCAGAACTTCGGACAATCAGGCATTCGGTGTTTCGACCAGCCGGCCAATCCGCCAAACAGACCAGCGGGGTCCCTGCCCCATGACACCAAGGATGTGGTGGTCTATGCCATCTAAAGAAAAAAAACGCGGGCAGACGAAGGAAGTCTCTAAGCCGGCAGAATCTGCTCAAACGGCCGGTACGGCTGAGGACTTTGAGAAACTCGGTGTGTTCTATCTGGGCCGGCCCTACGATCTCACCGCGAAACAGGCGAAGCCAGGCTGGTTACTCTACGACTCTAAAGACTTGGTCACACATGCCGTCTGTGTCGGGATGACCGGCAGCGGGAAGACCGGTCTCTGCATCGGTCTGCTCGAAGAAGCGGCGATCGATGGTATTCCTGCCTTGATTATCGACCCGAAAGGCGACCTTGCCAACCTGATGCTGAACTTTCCGCAACAGCGTGGAGAAGACTTCGCACCATGGGTCAATGAGAACGATGCGCGCAAGAAGGGTCTCTCGACGGCAGACTACGCGACTCAGCAAGCCGACATGTGGAAGAAAGGCTTGGGGGATTGGGGCCAGGGTCGCGAGCGAATTCAGAAACTCCGTGATGCAGCCGAGGTGGTGGTTTATACACCCGGCAGCAATGCGGGAATTCCCGTCTCCATACTCAAATCCTTTGCGGCGCCGTCGCGGGAGATTCTGGACGATACTGAGATGCTGCGCGAGCGGATCGGCACGACGGTGACGAGTCTGTTGGGTCTCGTCGGCGTCGAGGCCGATCCGATCAACAGTCGCGAACACATTCTGCTCTCGACGATTCTCGACCACACATGGAAGGCAGGACAGGATCTGGATCTCGCCACATTGATCCAGCAGATCCAGACGCCGCCACTTGCCAAGATCGGTGTGTTGGATCTGGATTCGTTCTATCCCTCGAAGGAACGCTTTGCCCTCGCCATGCAGCTAAATAACTTATTAGCTGCGCCGGGATTTTCCGCCTGGTTGGAAGGTGACGCACTCGACGTCGGCCAGATGCTCCATTCGCCGGGAGGCAAGCCGCGGCTCGCCATTTTCTCGATTGCGCATCTCAACGATGCAGAACGCATGTTTTTTGTCACATTGCTGTTGAGTCAAACGCTTGGGTGGGTACGGGCGCAGTCCGGCACGAACAGCCTTCGCGCCATCCTCTATATGGACGAAATCTTCGGCTATTTCCCGCCGGTCGCCAATCCGCCGTCGAAGCAACCCTTGCTTACGTTGCTGAAGCAGGCCCGCGCGTTCGGTCTAGGCGTGGTGTTGGCGACACAGAATCCCGTCGATCTGGATTACAAAGGCTTGGCGAATACCGGCACCTGGTTCATCGGACGGTTGCAAACCGAACGAGACAAGGCGCGTGTATTGGAAGGGTTAGAGGGCGCCGCGGCGAGTGGCGGAAAGAAGTTCGACAAACAGGGGATGGAACAACTTCTGGCCGGCCTGGGCAATCGTGTCTTTCTCATGAACAATGTGCATGAAGATGCACCAGAAGTCTTTCAGACCAGATGGACTCTCTCATACCTTCGAGGACCCCTCACGCGGACGCAGATCAAGACGCT
>JAKDNQ010000085.1 GCA_030456405.1 Nitrospira sp. | reverse complement strand
GGCGGTTGGACGCATCGCCTGCTAAGGGCGTGAGGGCTTTGAATTGTCCCTTAAAGGGAAGCCGAGCCTCAACCGTGGCTGCCACGAGGGTGCTATCCGACAAGGCGAGCGGCTGTTTCGGAGCAGCAGGATTCACTGTGGCCATAGGCTACGCATTATACTGGCGCTGGGAAATCTTGTCACTCAAAGGATGAACGGGATGGAGCCTGATGATCTTCTGTGCTCGCGCAACGCGCGGTCGAGGACTCCCCTCGTTGGACGCGCGCAGTAGAAGACCAATCAGCCCCCCATCCCTGAAGAGAGAACGAGCGACCTGCATTATTTCTCCGCTTGACTATCTCGCTCAGAGCTCTTCTTTCCGTGCGCCTGCCAGAACCTCGTACCCTCTTATACTCCCTATTCGAGACTCTTCGCTTCGAAATGAGTCAGGGAATCGTCTTCGACGGTATAACTAATCTCAAGAGGGTTACAGCATACCTCGCAGTCTTCGACATAGGTGTGACGGCGAACCGAGAGGTCCAGGACCATCGAGATCACTTCGCCGCAAAAGGGACAGATGAAGGAGTGTTCCACGACGCAAGTACGGTACCGCAAATCTCTATCGCATGACAAATGGAGAGAGGGGAGCGGCCAGGTGCCCTTCTTGCTCGCAGAGCCCCCACGATGAAACAGTGGTCGCTCGATGCGCGCAGTAAAGGGCAGCCTTGGCCCCTCCCCTAAGAGGGGTCAAGACTCGGAAGGGCAGGCTAGATAGTCTCCTGTGCTCGCGCAACGCGCGGTCTCAGAAGACCCTCGTTGGACGTGCGCAGTGGGAGACCATCTAGCCCGCCTGAAGGGAGAATATGGAAGAATAGTAGTCCCTCGATGTGTGCGGTGAGAGACCGTCTGGTAAGGACGTGAAATGTACGGTCAAGCAATGATCCCGCAGCGTTTCATAGGTTTTTACCATCGAACTACATAAATCAATTTGTTTTTTTCTCAACGGCGGTAAGACCACCCCGCAGTCAGCTCGAAAGGCGTATCTATGAGAAATGCCCAAAGATCGCGAACCAAAGTTTGGCAATCACCAGAATCCCTGGGGCTTATCATCACGCCTTTGTGCATAAGTCCATTTCTTTTCTTCCGTACACTGTCAAGACGCTGATACAGGTAATCGTTGAGCAACCCGCCAGATTGTAATGCTTCCATGACTTTATGAGCTGTCATATCATCAAAAGTTTTCTTTGATACTCTTGAAACAGTATGTTGTTTTGTGGCGAACGACTTAACTGTGATGTTAGCAACCAGTCCATACGCCATAAATATCTCTCGCATCAATGATTCTATGACTGAAAAGTTCAGAACCAGACTTGCGGCAGCATGCTGTTGATTATGAAGTATGGCTGCCTGATAGTTCATGACCATACATGACTGCATGTCAGCATATTCAAAATCGTTTCGTCGCTCTAAAACATGCTGGACATAGGAAATGGCATCGTCAATGTCACTCTCCTCTAAGAAGTCGATCCGCTGTTTTTCGTTGTTGAGAGCATTCACTTTCCCCTCTATGGCCCGGCTAATCAATTCCGTCCATTGTATGGAAACTGTGTTTCCCCGATATCAAAGCCAGTAATCCTGTCTTGCCCATTGTAGATAGCGCCCGAGAGAGATGTGTGTGCCTTGGCGGCAACCCTTCCAAAGAACGCTGCTGAGACAAAATTGATAAACAGCATACGTCTTTCCTGTAAATCGTGGATGCAGTCATCATTCTCCATTACCTCTTCCGACACAATCCCTTGACCGCGAAATTTCAGAACGTCTATAGATGCCAGATCGCTTGAATCGGGGAATATGAACCCGAAAGTTCCTATTGAGGTTATGTAAACGGTGGCCGCACCAGCGCAATCAAATACACGTGCCACATTCCAGCAGTCATTCATCGTTTGTGCTTTACCGAAAAAGTATCTGGCATTGGGCAAAACAAGAACTCTATTCGGGAATTTGGAGCGTGTAATGGGCATAAGGAGGATCGCTCATGAGGGTCACTGTGAGGTGGCGCCGGCAGCGTGCTTGAATCAGCCGAGGCGCTAGCGGTCGGCTGGATTTATTTACTGTCAGTCTTGCCTTTTCCCGTGACATATCTTTTCTTGAGATTAATTGCTTTCCTATTTCGTTTTTGGAGTTCTATTCGAATATCGTCCCAATCGAGAAGTATTGGGAAAGAACCAGTAGTTCCAGCTTCAGACAAGGCGTACACGCTCAGACCGGCGAGACTCTCGTTGGAGATCGCTTTATATTTGCTATGTGCATCTTGAAGCAATTCACGAGCTGTGCTCACAGGCTCGGCAATTATTTTCCTCGCTGAATCATGAATATTGCCAATCGATTCAATATAGCATCTCGTGTATTTTTTTAGATCAATCTTGTCATCCGACTCCTGCAAAACTGATTGCTTAAACCCCCCATCCTCCTCCAGAAATGAACGTCGTGAAGCAAACTCCGTTGAATACTCTAAAAAGCCATTCTCTCCGGCCTCAGTCCAGCTTCCTCCTTGCGACACCCAATGAATGGGGAGACCCCGGTGTTGAACATGGTTTCTTAAATTTTCCATGAATCGATACTCTGGGTTCCCGTCATACTCTTTTGAAAAAAGAGCTTTTATTATCTCCTCTTTCAGGACAGGTACACATCCGCTTACATGCCGCTTGAGTTGATCTATATATAGCCTTGCTGAAGTGAGGAGGTTTACGAGTCGGACATTCAGTGCCAGACGAACGTCGAAAAAATCCGAATATCCTGTAATGCTCCGAACCATGTAATATGCAGTATCGTTCAGAATTTGCTTTTCGAATTCCAGGTAATTGCAGATCAAAATTTCATATTTTTCTTCAATGGCTAAGGCATTCGTGAGTACTTCTCGAGCATTTTGGAGGGCCAGATAGTTTTCCTCCGTGATTTCTATTTCCGGAACTTTTCCCAGAACCGCTTTACGAAGTACATATCTCATACCGTCCCCACAACTCATGGCGATGGACTATCTGACTCCGCATAAGTTCCTCAGTCTGCTTCCTCTTCAGCAAAACCTCTTGGTTGCTATAGCGTGCCTGCAATTCGGTGTGCCCACAACTCTGTTAACGGGCCGAGGTTACTATCGTCGGCAGCATTCAAGGCTTCCAAATACTGACGGCGCGCACTAGGTTCGAGTGGGGCAGTTTCAACATGAGGCAGGGCGAGCTTGTATAGGAGCGCGGCGAGCAGGGCACGTCCAATTCGGCCGTTGAAGTCCTTAAACGGATGAATCCACTGGAAGCGCCCGTCGGCCCAGGCCAGAAGTTCTGCACAATTCGCAACCGACTCCTGATTGAGATGCAACAGCCGCGCGCTCAGGTCGTCGCAGAACTGCCGCATGTGGATCGGCACTTCGTAGTATGGCGGTGGGGTATGGGAGCCGACTTGCACATTCACATCGCGGAACCGGCCTGCCCAATCGGGGAACAAATGACCAGCGAGACGCTTATGTCTAATGCAGAGCCATTCTGAGTTAATGACGAGTTGCTTGGGCGATTCCTGCAGAATCTCGTCGTAGATCGCGACGAGTGGAACGGCGAGACGCTCGGAGAGTTCTGGGGCTGAGGAGCAACTCTCGATGCGTCTTGATTCTGCCTGACTGTGAATGGACTCTTTCTCGCTTATGAGTTTTCTCAAACGCTCCAAATCGACCGGTTGATTCTCAAAAGCCATGGATTCGGCCACGCGTTCTAGCACGACTTGTCGATACCAGGCAGCCAATTTCTCTGGCGTATTTTGAAGATGCCGCCACCGTGCCAGTCTCACATCGGCTTGAGGTAGTTCGATTTGATTGACCTTCTGATTCAAATTGTTCCCACTCAAGCCCTTGTAACATGGGCTTGACTATTTCTAATTCTATCTATATATAGTGGCCCATGGCTCGATCATCCACTACATTTTTGAATAAATGGCGAAGCGGAAGAACCACCGTGATCCGTGTGCCGACCGTGTTTTCTAAGAAAGTTATGACGTACGCCCTAATGCTTGATGCAGATGATGTTCTTCCAAAAGAATCAAGAGAATCACTTTCAATCTATAGGACAGCAGAAAACACTCACCTAGAGAATCCCATCAATGTTGCTGCCGTTCCACAGAGATCACCGTTTCGTTATCCTGGGGGAAAAACCTGGCTAGTTCCATACATCCGAACTTGGCTATCCAAGCAGGCGCAAAAGCCTGCTGTACTAATTGAACCGTTTGCAGGTGGAGGTATAGTCGGATTAACCGCTGGGTTTGAACAGCTTGCTAGCCATGTCATATTGGGAGAGAAGGATGAAAATGTAGCCTCAGTTTGGACCGCGATGCTCTTGGGCCAATCCGAGTGGCTGGCCAGCACCATAGAGAATTTTTCGCTGACACGCCGGAATGTGCTAGCAGTACTAGGAGGGCAGCCTCTAACACAACGAGAAAAAGCATTTGCGACCATACTCAGAAATCGTGTGCAACGTGGTGGCATCATGGCCGCCGGCGCTGGGCTAGTGAAAAATGGTGAAAACGGACGCGGATTAAGCTCCCGTTGGTATCCAAACACGCTTGCTAAGCGCATACGCGCCATAGCAGAACTAAAGGAGCGATTCAGCTTCTCACATCGAGATGGTTTTGACCTGATTGAAGCATATCTAGACGACGAACGAACTGCCTTTTTTGTGGATCCACCTTATACAAAGGCCGCAAGAAGGCTCTACCAGCACTGGCAGATTGATCACCGAAAGCTGTTTAGCCTACTCAGCCGAGTGAAAGGTGATGTACTGATTACCTATGATCACACAGAAGAAATTGAGAACTTGGCTCGGGAGTATCATTTTGAAACTAAAACTATAACCATGAAGAACACGCACCATGCGAGGATGACGGAACTTTTAGTCGGCAAGGATTTGAGTTGGCTTACTGCCGCGACAGCTTATCGTGAATCGATGACTCGAACTCATCAAGCGTCACTGGTACTCCACCCGTAAGACCTTCCACCGCATCTTCTAACGTAGTCATCAGGATTTCATGTTTCCGTAGCTGATATACCCCATCATCCACTTCCCCATATGTCACGACAAACCATACTATATCCGCATTCGAAATGTGTCCCGCTTTTCTCATGGGCCACAATGATTCGGCAAATGCTTTATCAACAACCACCGCCATCTTTTTGCACCATCTTCGGAGGGTGGGAACTTTTATCTGTAACTGTGGCATCAGCCGTTTCGGACCGGATGATCGGAAGTCTGGACGGCGCACTTTTGTGGGAAAAGGAATCCCCGGACCTTCCCACTCTCGCATAAGTGCAAAATCGTGTTCCATCTTCATACCTGAAAAGTAAACCGCCTGCATCTCGAGAGCGCACCACTTCATCTCGCTATCACTCAAGTTCACTAATACCTTGTCAATTCTTCCAACTTCATCCTCTGGTTCGGACTCTTGATGTTCCTTTCCCATTAGGAAAGAAACCTCCGAGACAACCTGAGGATTCGGCATACCAAGAATCGTTTCACCCACCCATTCCATTACTCGGTCTTTCTCCAAAAACCGGGTAGGGCAAGTGGCAATAGGTAAACCAACCACCCTAACTTCTCCGTCATGTTCCTCCAATGGGATAAGTGAACAGACACCGCCTTTTTTGTGACAATTTCCACCGCTTGCCTTGTGCGGGCACGCAGCTTTGAATCCCGACGCGGAATACTTACGCAGCTCTTCAGGCGTCAAAGCAGCAACCGCCAGACCAAATAATTCTCCGACACCATATCGTTTGCGAATCTTTGGTTTGTTTAGCTGTTTTGATTTCATTCTAAAAAACTGACAAAGGCGTTTGGTTACAGTAGGCAGTCGCTATGCCTGCGAGACATGTTGGCGCCGAGTCTAGGGCGAAGTCCGCGGGATGTCAATTTGCGGTTGGCCGTTACCTCACCGAGGTATTTGCATTAGGAATGATCCGCCAATGGCTGGTCGAGGCACTCGGAGGCAGGGGAATAGGTCCAGCGCCGATCTTGATGGCATCTTCATGGATGACATCTTTGTACGCCTCGGCGTGACCCTGCTTATTGGCGACATCCCAACCGAGCGCCTCGAAGAACGGATCGAGAAACTCCCGGCGCAGTTGTGTTTCGTTATAACCTTGGCTCTTGTAGGATTCTCGGTTCTGTTCGAACCGGTCGATGAGAGTGGCAACGATAAGGGGCGCTTGACTCATAACCGGCAGTCACTCTTTGTTGCTATGTCGGTGCCGCCGAAGAATACCTCTTTATCCATGGGAAATCACCCCGCCTTTGTGTGATCGTGAAACGTAAGATGTGAATGGTGAAAGTAGATCAAAATCTCGCATCTCGCAAGCTAGGGAGCCCTCTACCTGCAAACGACGAGATGAGACGGACGAGCGACGGCGGGCAACGTGAAGATCGGCTACTTGACGACGGGATGGCTTGCAGACTCAATAGCAGCGAGGATCTTATCCCGGCTATCGGCGTCGAATTCGTGCCCATAGAAGCGGAGGAAGAGGTCTTTGCGGATAGCTTCAGGGGTGGCCTGTGGGTTTTGCTTCAAAATAGACGCTTCAACGAAGGCGCGCGCCGTCTCGCGCATCGCGCAACCCATCACGAGCCGTTCTTCTCCAGACCGCTGCATGAGCATGGTCCGATAGTAGGCATCCATTTCGGGCGGCGTATCTCTCATCAACATACCTCTTGGTAGAGTGTGGTCAGCCCTAATCGATCTGCCCACCGATTCAGATACTCGGTGTCGAGCCCCTGCACTGACCTGAGCAGGTTCCGGACATCGTCCAGTTGCATCTGGGACCGGCTCTCCTTGGCCCAATCCAACTTGGAAAGGATGAGATCTTCCGGCGACACAATGAAGAACTTCCAGTCCGCGACGGAGATCGCCCGGCGACGTGTAAACTCTTCTCGACGATATTCCGTCTCTTTTCTCACCACACAGTCTACCTTGACCACCAAGGCGTTGTGAATCATGTTGAACATGGCCTGATCGCGCACCGCTCGCTGGACCATGTCACGATCGATATAGTATTCCTGTTGAAACAAGCGGGTGACTCGATCCACGTCCCTTTCGGACAGTTCGATGACAAGGTCGATATCGCGTGTCATCCGAGGAACAGCATAGAAGTTCGCCGCCATCGAGCCAGTCACCATATAGAGAATGTCGGCCCCTTCCAATTGTGCGGTCACAGACTTTAGAACATCTAGCTCGTCGCTCACAGCAAATCCCCTTCCTCACCATCGTCGTGGCAAAGGATATGCTTTTCATGATGAGAAATCACGCTGCATTTCAGGGAACGTAAGACATGAAAGGTGACACGTTTTGCGCAAGGGGTGTGAGCGCGGGCGGTTTGGTTGGTCTGGTCTATCTGGTTCGATGTCTTTCGTTTGCCTGGTTGGGATAACCCTCTAACCCATCACACCTGTCTCGCTGAGCGTTATTCCGACCTGATGGACTTCCAACTCAACGCCCCGACAGCGGCGCCGGCCGTATCGGCCAGCCAATCCAGCCAGCTCGATTCGCGAAAGGGGACAAAGGATTGATGCACTTCATCCGTCATCCCATACAACGATGCCGTGACGATGGCGAAGAGGAGCGCATACGACGCCGCTTGCCCGTTCACACTCCAACGGAAAGCCCTATAGCAGAGTCCGCCAAGAACGGCATACTCCACAGCGTGTAAAACTTTGTCGCTGATATCCTTGAGCAAGAACGAAGGCAGGTGTTCTTCAGGGTGAGATTGTGACGACAGGTAAAAAATCACTCCGGCATACAGCACCGCCGGCAGCCAATACCAGAATGCCTGAACGATCCCATCTTGCCGAAGTACGTGATTCAACCAGTCCACTCTCTATCGATTGCAGGCCCTGTAATCTCTATGACATACTGATTTTCAATTCTCACTAAAATTCATATTTGCCCATGAAGACCGCCCACATTTGTTTTCTCTGGCATATGCATCAACCCTATTACACGGACCCAGTCTCGGGTTCTGCCAGCATGCCCTGGGTACGGCTGCATGCCACCAAAGCCTATTACGACATGGCCTATGGACTGGAGAAGTTCCCCTCAGTCAAAGCGACATTCAATTTTACACCGTCGCTCTTGCGACAGCTTCAAGAAATCGGATCGGGCGCGGTGCGCGATCTCTTCCTAGAATATGCGCGGCGTCCTGCGGCAGACCTTCGCCCGGAAGAGAAAGCCTTTCTCATCCGGCATTTTTTCTCCGCCAATTGGGCGACGATGGTGCGCCCCTACCCTCGCTATCATGAATTACTCGTGAAGCGCGGGACCGACGTCTATGGCCAGGATTTGGAACGGATTGCGCGGCAGTTCTCCAGTCAGGACCTGCTGGATTTGCAAACATGGCACAACCTCGCCTGGTTCGGCTACGGCGCCGTCAGTCGGTATCCCCGCCTGGCTGCGTTGCGCAAGAAAAATCGAGGCTTCACGGAAGAAGAAAA
>JAKDNQ010000349.1 GCA_030456405.1 Nitrospira sp. | reverse complement strand
AAGTGCTGTTCTTCCAACGGACGCTGCATAACCAACGCCGGGCGCCGATGAGAGTGGAAACATTCCCTCACCCCAGTCTGGCTGAAACACTCGGGGAGGCGTACGGTCCGCTCCAAGAAGAGATCGCCCTCTTGACCGGCGCCGGTACCACATTCGATCATAAGCGTTTTCTCGCCGGCCAACTCACACCGGTCTTCTTCGGAAGCGCGCTGACAAACTTCGGGGTCGAGCCGTTCTTAAACGGGTTTCTCCGACTCGCGCCCCCGCCCGGACCGCGCATAAGCTCGGAGGGTCCGGTACAACCGACAGATGAAAAGTTCTCCGGATTTGTCTTCAAGATTCAAGCGAACATGGACCCACAACATCGCGATCGGATGGCATTTTTACGTATTGTCTCCGGTCGATTCGAGAAGGACATGATGGTCCATCACGCGCGCCTGGACCGGAAAATCCGGATGACGCGACCGCACCGGCTCTTTGGCCGTGATCGAGAAACGATTGAGGAGGCCTACCCTGGCGATGTGGTGGGATTGGTGAATCCAGGACTCTTTGCCATCGGCGATACCCTCTGTTCCGGCAGCCCCCGTTCATTCGATGCGATTCCACAATTTCCCCCCGAATGTTTCGGTGTGCTTCGCAGCCAGGACCTCACAAAGCAGAAACAGTTTCAGAAGGGACTTCAACAGCTCGAAGAAGAAGGCGTGATGCAGGTGTTCTATTCACCCGATCATGTGCGCAGGGAACCGGTCCTCGCCGCCGTGGGAGAACTCCAATTCGATGTCGTCGCCTCGCGCCTCGAAAGCGAATATGGGGTGAAGACCTCCGTTGAGCGGATGCCTTTTGTCCTGGCCCGCTGGGTGACGGGCGATCCCGACGCGATCACCCGCATCTATTGGCCGCAAGATACACGCCGTCTCGTGGACAAGGACGGCAGGATGGTGATGCTCTTCGGCTCTGAACGGCTGCTCGCCTATTGCACGAAGGAATACGCCTCCCTCAAGTTTCAGTTGCGAGAGGAAGTAGGGAAAGCAGAAAACTAGCAGCGATCCGTGAGACGTGAAACGTAACAGATTTGGGAGGAATCGTATGAGGCAGTCCTGCGTTTCACGTTTGACGTTTCACCTTTTACGGTTCTAGGGCATTCTGCTAGGCAAAGCCCGTATCCCGCCATTTTTCTAACAACGCGATGCGTCGTAACAGTTGCGCAACCGTCGCCTGGTCAACTCGCCCCCCGGTTCGCTTGATGAGTTCGGCATTGAGATAACGATGATCCACTCCGGTCTTTCGCGACACGGCGCCGACGAGCGTCCGATGCTGATTTCGCAATTCGTTCTTTTTGTCATGGAGCGGCACGATGGGTTCAGCCACGCCCGTGCCCTCCCCGTCTGATTCCGCCTCCTCTCCCCCGATTAAGGCATCCATCCGGGCCACCCCGTGCAGCGGCATGTACTCTTTCAGCGACGTGGCGGCCGTACCGAACAATGTGCGCTGCGCCGAGGGCATGATCTCTTCCAACACATGGTCTCGTTCAGCCTTAATTTGTTTCGCGTAATGCACAAGAATGGCGTCCTTCGGAAGATAGAGCCAGGCCCGTTGCGGGTTCGGCAACCCCTCCTGCATCCGGACAAACCGCCCGACGACTTGGCGGAAATACATTTCGGTCAAGACGTTCGTCGCGTAGACACCGACACGAAGCCGCGGGATATCGACGCCTTCGCTGACCATATTCACTGCGACGAGCCATTGCTGCTTCGTATGCTGCGCAAAAGTCTTGATCGTCTTTGAAGCGGACGGGTCGTCCGACACGGCGATCTGCGCGCGGGCGCCCGTGATACGCCCCACGAGATCCGCAACCTGCCTGGCATGGTCCTGATTCATCGCAACGATGAGCCCGCCGGCATCCGGCTGCTCCTGCTTGCGGAGCCGGCATAATTCAGCATGGGCATCCGTAATAACAGGACCCAGCCAGCTATCTTGCAAGAGCGCGGTCTTGAGCCGCTCGCGTTGCAGATCGAAGGTGAGTCCATCCTCGAATGTGGCCCGGTGTTCACGGCCGTCCGACAGCCACGTCAGTTCTCCCTCGTAACTGGGAAAGAGAATCGGACGGCAGACGCTCTCGCGAATGGCGTCGGCATATCCATAGGTGAAATCCGCCAGGCTTTCACCCTGTTCGTACCGCACGTACGGAATCGGATTATTATCGGAGCGAAAGGGAGTGCCTGATAAGGCCAGTCGAAAGACCGATGTGTCGAACGCTTCCCGTAACGCGTTCCCCCAATCCTTCCCCTCCCCCGCATGGTGCAGCTCATCGAAAATAAGCAGAGTGGGCCGGGTTCGGCAGGCGCGCTGAAATACGTCTGGTCCCAGACAGACCTGTTGATACGTCACGACGGCGCCATGATAATCGCGCGCTTCGATCGCCTGTTCGTTTGTCAGCGCCGGATCCAGCTGAATCCCCACCAGGCCGGCAGCGGCCGCCCATTGCGCGCGGAGATGATTCGTCGGACAGATCACCAGCACACGGCTGGCCACTCGATCGGCCAAGTACTGATGAGCGATTCGCAACGCGAAGCGGGTTTTTCCCGCTGCAGGCGTGGCTGTTGCGAGAAAATCAGGACGTGTATGGGTGAGCACTCCGGACACGGCGCGAGCTTGCCAGTCGCGCAGCTTGGCCGTCCAAGGAGGCACAATCACTGCCACAGCATTTCCAGTTCAGGATATTTCGCTTTGTAGTCGGCATGGCTGACACCAATCACTTTGAGCGCTTCCTCGCGATCGTAGATGCTGGTAATTTCAACTTTATGGTGGATGCTGCCCGGCGCGCTCTTATAGGTAAGGAAATAGTGCTGCAGACGATCGAGGAGCGCCAGAGGAACTTGGTTGATATCGGTATAGCCTCCGTAGGTCGCATCGTCTTTCATGACGGCAATGATCTTGTCGTCCGCTTCGCCGCCATCTGCCAGACTGAAGCCACCGATGGGCAGAGCCGTGAGAAGAATGTCGCTGTGCGGAATCGTCTTCTCCGTAAGGACGCAAATATCGAGAGGATCGCCATCCCCTACAATGCCTGTTCGTTTGGTCCGCGCAGCGAACAGGGCCGCGACACCGTCGCTGCAGTACGTTTGTGGGACTAGCCCGTAATAGACGGGACAATAGTTTGAAAATCGCTGAGGGCGATCGACCTTGAGGAACCCGCTCACCTTATCAACTTCGTACTTCACCGTGTCGGTCGGCACAATTTCAATGTACGCCGTCACCACCTCCGGGGCCTGGGCTCCGATGGAGACGCCATGCCAGGGATGGGC
>JAKDNQ010000348.1 GCA_030456405.1 Nitrospira sp. | reverse complement strand
TCGGCATACTCGATATCCATCCCGACCGGAATGCCGTAGGCGATACGCGAGACCCGAGCTCCGAGAGGTTTCAGTTGATTCATGAGATAGATGGCGGTCGCCTCGCCTTCGATTGTCGGACTCGTTGCGAGGATCACTTCCTGGACTCCCCCAAGCTTCACTCGCTCAACCAACTCCTCGGCCCTGATATCGGACGGTCCGACACCGTCCAGCGGGGATAAGGCGCCAAGTAGCACATGATACAAGCCACGATAGGCTCCTGCCCGCTCGATGGCATAGGTCGTACTCGGTTCTTCCACAACCAGAATTCTCGTCTGATCCCGCTTCGAATCGAGACAAAACTCACAGAGCTCTCCCTCGGCGATGTTCCGGCACAGTCGGCAAAATGAGAGCCCATCTTTGACAGCGCGAATCGCCTCAGCCAGACGAAGCGCGTCTTCGCGGTCGGCTTTCAACACATGGAACGCCAATCGCTGCGCCGTTTTTTGACCAATACCTGGGAGACGGACTAATTCGCGCACCAACCGTACGAGTAAGCCCTGTTGATCAACTGCCATCAGCGATAATCACCTGCTAGAACATTCCAGGGACGTTCATCCCGCCAGTCACCGATTTCATCTCATCCGCCATCATCTCGCGAGCCTTTCTGAGGGCATCGTTCGATGCGGCCATGACCAAATCCTGCACCATTTCCACGTCGCCGTTTTTCACCACTTCGGGATCGATGACGATACCGACAAGCTGCAAAGCCCCGTTGGCAGTGACCGTCACACTCCCCCCACCAGCCGTCCCGGTCACGGTCTTCGAGGCGGCTTGTTCCTGTACCTTCGCCATTTGCGCCTGCATCGCCTGCGCTTGCTTCAAAAGATTTCCCATATTGCCCAGCGGGTTCTTCATTCTTCGACCTCCTTCTGTCTCGACACCGGTCTCACCTCGGCGAGCTCTGCGCCAAATATCTCCAGCGCTTGCTTGACGACCGGATGGGCCCGCGCTCGCTCGAAAAGGACCAATCGTTGCTCTTTTTCTTTCGCCGCCCTGATCTGCACCATCGTCGGCCCTGAAGGATCCGACTCTGTCAATTCGATAACCCGCAGGCGAACCGTCTGGCCGCTCAATCGTTCACAGATGGATGTGAGCACCGCCATATTATCAGGGTTCTCGATCATCCCTCGAGCCGCCATCTCCTGCTTAGCAAATCCAATGGTTGCCATATGGCCTTCCATGCCCACAAATCGCCCCCTCTCAAGAAAGGCCGCGATCCTCGAAGAAGCATTGCCCACTTCCTCTTGGACCTGCTCCCAATTGAGCGCCACCGCACCGGGCTTGCTGTCAGCCGCAAGCAAAGCCTCAGGCGTCGAAACCTTCGCCTCGGCGACAGCGACATTCGGGTGATTCGTCGATGAGGCTTGTGAGGATGCTGCAATCCCGACGGCAGAAGACCGCGCTGTCATCGAAGTAATCGGCGCAGAAGTCGCCGTGTGCGAAGGCTTCGGTGACGGCGCAGGAGCCGAACTCTCCGAACGATCCGCCGCACCCGGCTTCTCAATAGGTATGGGAGCCGGTTGACGTGGGTGTGCCGTCTGAGCCAGCGGCGCCACTGATTGAGCCTGTTTCCTATCCAATCGACGTAGCAACCGGGTTGCTTGCACGGCTGCTGTTTCGAGCACGAACCTGGGATGCGCGCTCAGCCTCAGCGAGTCCTCCGCTTGCGTGAAGATCGCCAACAATTCCTGAAGTAATTCAGGTGAAAACGAGCGCGCGTCATCGGCCATCTGTGTGAGATCTTCCGCGGATGCCTCAATCAACCCCTGCCATTCTTGAGATGAAGGCACCACCGACACCACCAGCATGTTGCGCAGATACTCAACGATCTCCGCGCAGTAGGTTCGCAGATCATGCCCTTGGTCCAACAATTGCGCCAGCACACGTAATGCCGCGGCACTCTCCTGAGTTGTGATCGCCTGAATCGTGGAGCGAACGAGCTCCTGTGGAACCGCTCCCAGCAGAGTTTCCAGATCCGTATGCACGATGGTCTTGCCGCCGAACGCCACCGCTTGATCGAGCAAACTCAACCCGTCTCGCATACTGCCTTCGCTGGCCCTGGCCAGCGCCATCAGGCTCCGCTCTTCGATGACGATCTGGTCCTGTTCGACCACATGACGCAGCCGCTCGACGATCTCGGTGCGTGCAATCCGGCGGAAGTTGTAATGCTGGCAGCGGGAAAGAATCGTGGCAGGAATTTTATGGATTTCGGTGGTCGCGAAGATAAACACGACATGTGGCGGCGGCTCCTCCAGCGTCTTCAACAACGCATTGAAGGCTGAGTTCGACAACATGTGGACTTCATCGACGATGTAGACCCGGTACTTCCCGCGAAATGCGGCGAACTTGACGTTCTCGCGGATCTCGCGCACATCATCCACACTTGTATTGGAGGCTCCATCGATCTCCATGACATCAACGGATGTCCCTTGCGCGATTTCGAGACAGTTGGAACAAGCGTTGCACGGTGTACCAGTCGGCCCACGTTCACAATTGAGCGCCTTGGCGAGAATCCTCGCGACCGTGGTTTTTCCCACCCCGCGGGTCCCTGAAAATAGGTAGGCTTGGGCAATGCGTTTCGTGGTCATGGAATTGACCAACGTCTGAACCACGTGGGGCTGTCCAATCACGTCATCAAACGTGCCCGGTCGGTATTTTCTAGCAGAGACTTGGTAATCCAACGTCGCTATACTCCGAGTTCTGAATTTTGAGTTCTGAGTTTTGAGTTAAAGGCTTTGAGTTAAGAAGGAATGAGTTTTCCCTTCAACTCAGCACTCATAACTCGGAACTCAACACTCCTCGCTTCGAGGGAAAGCGGGGCCAGGTGATCCTGCGGCACACAGAACTGACCGCTTACCGTTGCTTCCTTCCGGACCTGGCGGGGTTCACAGGGTTCAGTTGCACAGGGCCCAGCCCCTTTCTCCAGTGCTGAGTGCTGAGGAACGAGTGCTGAGTCTATGAAGGGCAGCTTTCGGTCGTTCTCTTTCGTTAAACCTCAGCACTCACAACTCAGCACTTCTTTGAGTGGCGGAGAGGGTGGGCATTCGAAGTCGCGTTCGCTGAAACTGCTCACGCTCCTACAGAGGGGGCCAGCCCCCTCGTAATCTCCCCACGCGGGGGACACATCCCCCGCGATCCCCTGTTCGAATCCCACCCTCTTCCACACTCTTGCCCCTTACGTTTCACGCCTCACGTTTCACGTCTTGGATGTGGCGGAGAGGGTGGGATTCGAACCCACGGTCCCATTGCTGGGACGCATGCTTT
>JAKDNQ010000347.1 GCA_030456405.1 Nitrospira sp. | reverse complement strand
GCTGCCGCAGGATCGGGTCGAGATTACACTGAATCATCGTGCTATGCGGAGCCGAATGATTCAGTTGCGCGCGACGGGACCGAAGTCCAACGAAGTCATCGCGCTCGCACGTATGCAGTACCGCAAAACCGGCACGATGCATCGAGAGTCATCACCCAGGGCCTTGAGAAGAAAGGAAACCTCGAGGCCATGATCAGACTGATCCTCGTCGGAGTGTTGCTGCTTCTTTCCTTAGCATTCTTCCTTCAGAACCAGGAACAGGAAGTCACGCTCCGATACTTCTTTGGGCTCTTCGAAGCTTCGACGCCGATCTATAAACCAGTCTTGGCGGGATTCGCGATGGGACTCCTGGTCTCCGGAATTCTTCTCTTTCCTCCGTGGGTAAAGAACCGCCTCGAACTCCGCCGAAAAACCAAAGCGCTGCAAGAGGCCGAAGGGGACTTAGAGCGGCTACGCCTTTCTCTCGATACAGCCACCGGTCGTACATCCCCTACCCTCACCGGCGAAGCGCATCGAGACCGACACGATGAGTGACGCAGACGCCTCGCCCTTGATGCGGCAACACCGTGACATCAAGCGCGGCTATCCCGATGCCATCTTGCTATTCCGCGTCGGGGACTTCTACGAAATGTTTTACGAAGATGCGCAGATTGCTTCCTCACTGCTTTCCATCGCCCTCACCTCTCGAGACAAATCCAGCGCCAACCCTGTTCCACTCTGTGGAGTTCCCTACCATGCCGCGCAAGGCTACATCGCCAAACTTCTCAAGGCCGGGCGAACCGTCGCCCTCTGCGAGCAGGTAGAGGATCCGAAACTCGCTAAGGGCCTCGTGCGCCGCGAAGTCGTGCGTGTGTATACACCGGGGACGCTGATCGATACGGAATTCCTCGCTCCTGGGGAATCGCATTTCCTGGCAGCGGTCGCCTTCTCCGACGACGTGGTTCCATCTGCCAAAGGGCAATCCGGCATTGGGTTAGCCTGGTTGGATGTCTCCACCGGTGAGTTTTGGGTCACAGAGTTCCAAGGGGCACAGGCGGAGATCCAGTTGATGGATGAACTGGCCCGGTTGGAACCACGGGAAATACTCTACCCCGATCTCCATGCGAATGCTGGATCGTACCTGACTCGCCTGCGTGGACCACGGCTCTGCGCCCAACCCTTGAACTCCTTCAATTCCAAAGATGCTGAGCAATTACTCCAAGCACAGTTTGCGGTGCACTCACTCGATGGGTTCGGTTGTCGCAGCCTGGGCATCGGGATTGGAGCCGCCGGAGCCGTCTTGCGATATGTTCGTGAAACCCAGCCAACCGCTTCTCTCGCACACCTCCGCCGTATACACGTTCGCTGGAACGGCGATGCCATGCATCTGGATAGCGCCACAATTCGCAACCTCGAACTTGTGCGGCCTTTGGAAGCCGGTGAGCACCGATCGGGACAGGGCCAACCCACGGTCCTGTCGGTGCTAGACCGCACGACGACCGCTATGGGCAGTCGATTATTACGCCAATGGCTCATCAGACCGCTCCTGGATTGTGTGACGATTCATCATCGTCTCGAAGCCGTCGGCGAGTTGAAAGACCTCTTTCAACAACGCGTATCTCTCCGGTCCGCGCTCCGCAATGTGCAAGATATAGCCCGCCTGGGGAGCCGCGTCACGCTCGGCATCGCAGGGCCTCGTGAACTACTCGCGCTGAAACAGTCTGTAGACGCCTTGCCGGAGTTACGGTCCCACCTCCAATCGTTTGTCGCTTCATTGTTGGTTGATGTCCGAGAGTCGTGGGACGATTGCCGCGATGTGCATGATGCGATTGTGCAGGCCGTCAAACCGGATGCGCCGATGGCGCTCCGCGACGGTGGCGTGATTCGTGAGGGGTACCACGCCAAGGTCGATGAATTGCGCAAGGCAAGCACGGAGGGTAAGAACTGGATCGCCTCGCTGGAAGCCAAAGAACGAGAGCGAACAGGGATCGACTCGTTGAAGATTCGCTACAATCAGGTATTCGGCTACTACATCGAAATCACCAAGACACACTTGTCCCGCATCCCGCCCGACTACATTCGCAAGCAGACGCTGGTCAATGCCGAGCGATTCATGACGCCGGAGCTCAAAGAGTTGGAAGAACGTGTCACGGGCGCTGAGATGAAACTGCTGGCGCTCGAACAAGAGCTGTTTGAACAATTGCGCGAACGCGTGGCACACGAAGCGCCTCGTCTTCACGCGATGGCCCAGGCTGTCGCGTTACTCGATGTCCTCGCTTGTCTGGCCGAGACTGCCGCGTTACATCGTTATGTCAAACCCCTCGTCGATGAGAGCAACACAATCCTTATTCGAGAAGGCCGGCACCCCGTCGTTGAGCAACTTCATAGTGATCTGACCTTCGTGCCCAACGACACCACTCTCGACTGTGATAACAATCGGCTTGTGATCCTCACCGGGCCCAATATGGCAGGGAAAAGCACCTACCTTCGTCAGGTCGCGCTGATCGTGCTGTTGGCGCAGATCGGAAGCTTCGTGCCGGCGGCCGAAGCCCGCATCGGGCTGGTCGATCGGATTTTCACGCGCGTCGGAGCCTCGGACAACTTGGCCGCCGGACAGAGCACCTTCATGGTAGAGATGATCGAGTCGGCTCACATCCTGAACAGTGCGACCGCCCGCAGTTTGATTCTCCTGGATGAGATCGGCCGGGGCACCAGCACCTACGATGGATTGAGTATCGCCTGGGCCATTGCAGAGCATATCCAAGACCGCCGGCACCTGGGAGCCAGGACGTTGTTCGCCACTCACTATCACGAGATGACGCAACTGGAGGGGTTACGCGAGGGAATCAGAAACTATTGCGTGGCAGTCCAGGAACGGGATGGAGACGTGGTCTTTTTACGTAAAATTGTGCTGGGTGGCGCAGACCGCAGTTACGGCATTCATGTCGCCAAACTCGCAGGACTTCCTCCAACGGTCATTGCGAGAGCTCAACAAGTCTTGGCCCAGTTGGAGCAATCGGATACCCCCATTGAAAGCACAGTTCTGTCTTCGGAGAAAGAACTGCGACAGGCCTCCCTTCCCCACCCACATCCCATCATCGAGGAAGTCAAACAAATCGACCTCTTCTCCATGACGCCACTCGATGCGCTCAATCGTCTCGCTGATCTACAACGCCGGATCGGTCCAACCGGCCAAGACGATCCCAAGAAATAAAAAAGGGCGGTATCTCCTTTCAGAGATGCCGCCCTTGAAGTCTGTGACTGTCTCAGCTCAGTGACCGGACCCAAGGTTGTACTTCGCGGTCCAGGGAATCAAGCCAGCGATGGGCT
>JAKDNQ010000084.1 GCA_030456405.1 Nitrospira sp. | reverse complement strand
ACCTTGTTTGAAAAGATGCCCACTCGTGTAGTTGGCGGAGGGGGCGAGATTTGAAACCACCGACAACCCAGAGACTATAGAATGTGATCTCGCCTCATCGCTTCTATCTCAATCATTTACGAAGGCCAGAGACAGATGAAAGACCGATCAAAACCAGATGGAGCACGATGGTTCCGCTACAGATAAGCTACAGCACTACTTCAGTTAGGTTTCAGTATGAAATGGGGACAACCATCGCTTACCGATCATCTGTCTCTACGCAGAGGTGTTAGCTGTGTCTTGGAATCACCGTGCCGTGGAAGGAAGGAAGGCCTAGGCAGTCTGTGGACTGCCTATTCGCAGACTCGCGATAACGTATTGATTTTTTACACCTAATGGAGCACCTGTAGCTCAGGTGTAGCTGACGTGAACGACGCACCATTGAACATCAAGCCCCCAAAGTCCCCTAGAACCCGCCAATTGCACGGCTTCTCCCAGCTTTTGAAGAGCCGCTACAGGGCCGATACCTCCCAGTTAGACGGCAGATCGGCGGCAGGTCAAGCCTTATCCGCCTATCGTGCCGACCTCCTTTCATCGCTGGGTGGAAGGGATACGTTATCGGCGCAAGAGATCACGCTTGTTGAAATTTCCTGTAGGGATTGGCTCATCCTTCAAACCATCGACAACCACTTGCTTCAAGCTGGATTATTCAATCGACGGAAGCGGACAGCCTACCCATTGACCCTACAACGGCAGACCATTGCCGATGGTTTAACGCGCCGTCTGCTCGCCCTCGGACTGAATCGGCGCAGCAAGCCGGTACGTAGCCTCAGCGAACTCCTCGCCGGCACCCCCCAGACCGAACCAGGATGACCCCCAAGCGACGATCTCCCGAAAGTTTACCCTTGACTCAGGGGCCGTGCCGTGAGATAGGAAGCCTCATTGATCTGTATTCAACCAAACGAGGGGGGAACACACTGATGACCAGCGAATCAACTCAGACTATCTTGCGGCACCTCAAGGCCCTCGCCCATACGGTAAGGTGCCTATCCGATGACATAAAAGACTTGTCGCATAAGGTCGCGCAGATCAAAGCCGATGCCGTGCCTCCTGTTCCGGCGCTACGCCCGCAAAGGTCGGCAAGAATCCTCCCTTTCAAACGGTCTGCGTAGGATCATCCAGAGGGCTTGCTCGATGGCGGGCGGGCCTGTTCTCCTCGAAAACCGCCAAGCCCAAAAATATATTTTTTCTCACCAAAGTAATACCGTTTAGTACACTCTTGCGTGTTCTTGCGTGTCCCTGCCCCTCCCTGCGTGTCACTAACATACGCAAGAATGCATCTTGAGGCCGCTACGGGCTGCACGGTGCAGGGAAACATCTCCGCGCAGCCCTTGACATATCACGCACTGGGTTTATACTGAGGTACTGCAAACCGCAAGTCCTAAATAGACAGCGTGACGACAAAGCATCGTCAACCGGGCTGGTGCTAGAGACTTAGGAGCGGAAGATTTAGAAATAACCCAGTCTGTCTTATGCAAAGGGCTGGGGTGATTGACCTAACCGTCAATTGCCCCAGCCCTTTTTTTTGTGCCGTTCATCCATCACCTGGAGAGAAATTCCATGAGACAAAAACGTCAACACATTCAGGCAACAGGCGGTGTGACCCCCGAGCCCTGGCTTACGACGGCAGAAGTGTGCGCCGTGTACCAGCTCAACGCGCAATTCATTTACCGCCGACACGATGTTCCCAGGATATACGTAGGCGGTCAGATGAGATTTCAGCGGTCGGCGCTGGACGCCTATTTCGCCAAGCAATCGTTGAAGTGATCCAACCCTATTTTGAAAGGTGCACGGAAATGACCACGGCCATCATGCCCACACAACTTGAAGCCGCGACGGCAACCATGACCGACGCCGAGCTGAAGCAATCGCTCGATGCATTCGACGCCGATATACGCAGTGATGGGAAATTCTTCAATGCAGGATATTTATGGAAGACCGCAGCGGATCTTTTGCAGCAACCTGAAATCAAAGGTGACGCCTTCGTTGTCGGATGCGCCATGGCGTCCTTGACCAAAGTGCCGCGCTTTGGCGTGCGTGCCACGCACGCACAGATCGCTTGCCGGGCAGCGGCGCTCAAGAAAATATTCCGTTTGGCGGATCAAGTCGGCTGGCCTCGGATCATGGCGGTGTTGGGAACGGAGTAATGATCGTGAACGCTTTAGTGAAAAAAAACAGTCCAATTGATTCATCTGTGCCAGCGATGAAGGGCGAAACAGTACTCACCATTGTGCCAGCCGATGAAGATCTTGACCTGGGACGGGTCGAAGAACGTCCCCCGCTCATTCCTGAGGGGCAATATGAAGTAGGTTTTCTACGGGCCAGCAAACGCTTTCGGGCGTTCGAGCGTGACAACGTATATTTGCATTTTCAAGTCTGCACCATGGGCGAGTATGAAAGCGTTGTCCTCTACATGCCCGTGCGGATCTCCCCACGGAAGGGGTGTACGGCCATGGCCGCGTCCTCGAAACTAGCTCGCGCTGCTTCGATCGCCCTCGGTCGTCCGGCATCACGATTTGATCGGATCAGTACCCGAGTTTTTCTAGGAAAACGCTTTCTGGCCGCAGTCAGAACCGTTGACCGGAACGCGCAACGCAAGCCGCTCCCGGTAATGAATCAATACTCCGTCATAGACATGTTGCTCGAAAAAACGGCGGGCGCGTAAATGAAAAGCCTAATCGTCAGCCACAGAGACATCACTTCCCCATCAGGGGCAGGATCGAAACCATCATCATCCCCTTCTGGTGGAATCAATGGTGTACATTTGCCCCAAAATGGGCCTTAACACAGGGGTTTCAGCACTTCAGCGGGGCGGCAAAATGGGAGTGATTTTGGCAGAAATTTGAGGTAGAAATCTGGGGGCACAATGACGCCCCTGGGACCGGGGCGGGACCATCCCTACTCTGGGCTACGAGGTTTACGCGACCTCGTAGCCTGGGGTCACCTGGTCAACGGCACATGTCGGTGGATACGGCAGAGTGTCGCATAGATGGGGGAGCCGTGCAAGTATTTATTACGGAAGATGTTCATGAGCACTGAAAGCCAGGACGGAGCATATCGGGTCGAGGGCCTGGAGGAACCTACCTTCGGCGGATATGGCGGTGACGTGCTGACGCATTTCTCGTTGGCCTCCGTCCCACAAAACAAAGCGCTAGGCAGACTGACGGACGGATTTCTTAGCGCCCGTGAGGATCGACTCTTGCGGAGAATACGGCGGCGCCAAGATCGTTCAACCGATCGGCGGATCGGGAAGCTGTTGACGCGACTCGGAACGAAGAAATCACAGGGCAACAAGGGGACGGCATGATTTCGCAAGTTCAGATTCACATCCTGAAATTTCTCGCCCTCCTTTTTTGGTTGGATGGCCGCCCACTGCTCCCGCTTCTTCCGCCTGTGTGGATCGAGATATTGAACGAGGTGTTCACGTTTCAAGACGACGGCTTCCTACGTTTTCGGCGTGTGCTCACCATGATGGGGAAGAAAAATCTGAAGTCCCTCATGGCAATGGTATTGACCCTCTATTTCTGCATGGTATGGAAGGCGCACGGCTCAAAGGGCAACCAAATTTATGTGCTCGCCAACGATAAGGATCAAGCCTCGGATGATCTCACGTTATTGAAAAAGTTGGTGTGGTGTAATCCCGTCTTACTGGCTGGATTGACGATCAAGGGCGACATCGTTGAGCGCAAGGATGGGCAGGGGTTTATTCAGATCCTCCCGGCAGGAGACGCTATCGGGATGCACGGGAAAAGTTATCTGCTCGCCATTTTCGATGAAATCCACGGCATGAGGAATTATGACGTGCTGACCGCGATGGAACTGGATCGAAGCCGACCGGACGCAATGCAAGTGTTTTGCACGTATGCGAGTCTCCACCGGCATGCTGGTGTTCCATTGGTCGATATGCTCAAGCAGCACGAGGCGGGAACGGATCCACGGTTGTACGTGCGGAATTTTACTGGCAGCATCGAGGCTGCGAATCCCGCGATGGATACGCCACTAGGCGGGACACGGAAGGCGATTCTTGAAGCGCAACAAAGTCTACCCTCATGGATTTTTCGGCGATTGTATCTCAATGAACCCGGTCAGCCCGATAGTGCCGCGTTCGATTTTGAAAGTCTCGATGCCAGCATTGTGAAAGGCAGGAAGGTTCTTCCGCCTCAGCCAGGAGTGATCTACTTCTTTTTCGTCGATCTCTCAGGCGGCGGAGCCGATGACGCAACGCTCGGCATTACCCACCGGGATGAGCGGGGGCGCATTGTGCTCGATCTCGTGATGGACCAAGGCGCACGCACGGGCAAAACCTTTTCCCCTGAGGAATCCGTGAAGAAGTTTGCCGATACGATTAAGCTCTACGCTGGGAGCAGTGTGACGGGTGATGGCTACGGTGGGCAATGGGGGCGTGAAGCCTTTCGCAAGCACGGGGTTCAGTACGAAGTCTCGGAGCAGACCCGTTCAGAGATTTACGCCTCCTTCGAGCCCATGCTGAACACGGGAGAAATCGAAATGTTGGACCTACCGATCCTGTTGCAACAATTCATCGGGCTGATTCGGAAAGGTATCCGAATAGACCACCCGCCTTCCGAGCACGACGATTATAGTAACGCAGCGGCGGGCGCGTGCGTGCTGGCGAAGGCCCCAACGAAAACCCCGGGGGTCTACGTCTTTCATGGCTCCGACGAACGGCCACGGATGCCGGATGAGCATTTATTCACACGGATTGAGTAAGGAACTCGACTGATGGGACAGCTTGACCATGGCGGGCGGCAGAGGCTGGGAGTTCATTCTCCAACAGTTTCAATGCCCGTTCGCCATGGGATGGCCTCCCACAACTCGCCTACGGAGCGCAGTAGGAATCAGTAGCGGTGAAATCCACACACCATGGAGAGGAAAAACAAAGAGGAAACAAAAATGTCAGAAGCAATTTTAGGACAAATCAAAAACGGTGTACAAAGCATGCAGGCCAACGAGAAAATCCAGGACGACCGCATCGGTGTGCTGGAAGACTACCTACGAGAGCGGAAGGCGCTAGCGATCGGAGACGGAAGCGACTTCCGCGCCGCTGGCGCGGACAACATCGTGAAGATGGCAGTGGCCAATCTTCTCCAACGGGAGGGGCGCGGCGATAACTTTGAACTGGCGGGATTATCCGCGCCAGAAAAAAAGTTGATCCTCGATACCACCCGCAAAGCGATGGACACCGGCACAAGCGGAGCGGGCGGCGGCTACGTCGTCCCGCAACAGTGGTGGGCGAGCTTCATCGATGTGCTCAGAGCCCGGATGTGTACGGTGCGAGCTGGAGCCGTGCTGATGCAAAATCTGACCGGCAGCCCGGTTCTTATTCCTAAACAATTGTCCTCCGGCAGCATTCAGTGGATCGGTCAGAATGCCACGATTACGGCCTCTGATCCGTCCTTCGGACAAATTTCGTTTACCCCAAAAACGATGGCCTTGCGAGCGCAGTACAGCAACTTGCTGAACATCCTTACCAATCCAACGATTGAGGGGATCATCCAGCGAGACTTTGCGATTACCTGCGCCCTGGAGCTTGACCGCGCGACGCTCAGAGGAAGCGGAGCCAGTAACCAACCGTTGGGGCTCAACGGGGCAGCCGGTATTGGTACGTATGCCATCGGCACGAATGGAGGGAGCCTCAGCGTGGACGATCTGTACGGCATCACGGGAGTGGTCGAGGATGCTAACGGACTTGGGGACAAGCTCGCGCTCATCACGCATCCAAAGGCGTTGCGGAAACTCAAGAAACAGCGAATTGCTCAGTTCTCGGGAGACACGGGCGGCAGCTACATCAATGCTCCGCTGCTGACGGATGAGGCGTTGTCCAAGGCTATCGGCCTGAGTTGTTATACAACCACGCAGCTTCCGGTGAACTTGGTCAAGGGCTCCAGCTCGGATTGCACGGAAGTGTATTTCGGCAACTGGTCGGATCTCCTGATTGCCCAGTGGGGCAGCGTGGAGATCTTGGCGACGAACATCGGCGGCAATGCTTGGGCGCAGAATGCTGTGGAAGTGCGACTCATCATGAACGTCGATATTGGGGTGAGGCATGGTGCGTCATTCGTGCTCTGTAACGACGCACGCACGGCGTAATTTTTTGTGAACGAAGGGAGCGGGGGCCGCATGGTCTCCGCTCCCGAAAGGAAAGCATGCAATCTCAAGACAAAGTCCGCTGGGATACCTTCATTGCTTCATATACGAATCGTCAAGTGTTCGAGGAATGGCAGGACTCCCTAGCCCAGTGTGAGGCGTGGAAATCCCGGCATCCTGAACGCGCACTCCCTCAGCCGGTCATGGACGTGTTGGCGTACATGGTCTCCGCGTATCGGTACGTGCGACCCCTGCTTCTCGATCAGGCCTGTTGGGACCAACCGGCACAGCCGGAGATGACGAACCTCATCCTGTCGCTGGCGCGGAAGGTCCGCCGTGAGGCGCCGATCGTTGAACCTCTTGGCCACGCCTAACCAAGGAGCCTCAATGACAACCAGAGAAGCCTATAACCGATGGTACTGGAAATCTCGAAAGGGCAGGAAGACGCAGCAGCGATATCGGCATAGCGCCAAAGGACAAGCGGCAACGAAACGGGCGGAAGCCAAGCGAGCCGCGAACCAACGTAGAAGGAAACAGGTGAGACCATGACGTTATTGTTGCAAGACCTCGAACGCAAGGTTGACGAACTGCCGAGAGAGCAGATGCCGAACGTGATTGGTCTATTATCAATCTTGTCGGCCAGGGCGCAAATGCGGATCATGCAACCGGAAGCGGCGCCCCTCTCTCTTCCCGATGACGGTCCCTACCTCAATGTGGACGAAGTGGCGACACGGTTTCATGTAACTCCGACCTGGCTCTATCGGCACAAAAAAGATATGCCGCATAGCCAGCCCTCTCGAAAAATCTTGCTCTTTCCTGAACAAGCGATTACAAAGTGGTTTGCCAGTCGCAAGGCGGCTTGACAGTCATGCTAACTAGGAGTTAGTATTATGACACGGAGATTCTCAGGCATGATAAAACAGCGGCGCATGCAACTGGGTCTCAGTCAACGGGCCTTGGCCCTGCGGGTCGGTGTGAGCGATGCCTACATTACGCAGTTGGAAACGCGGGAGCGGATCAACCCGTCGCTCGCAGTGCTGAAGAAGTTGGCGAAGGCGCTGCATGTGACGGTGGGGGAGTTGGTGCAGTAGCGTTCATAGGGGAGGGATGGGCATGACACGACGCGGCCTTGGCAGAATCTATCAGCGCGGCTCAATCTGGTGGGTACAGTACCATTGGCGTGGCGAGCGGCATCAAGAGACTTCTGGTTCAATCATTCGCAGGGATGCCGTGAAGCTGCTCCGTAAACGTCTAGCTGAAATGGGTACCGGCCGGCTCCGTGGCCCTGACCTTGAAAAGACCACGTTTGCCGACCTCGTGCAGATCATCCGCGACGATTACACGGCGAATCGACGGCGCTCGACGCGGCGGCTTGAGACTTCTTTGAGGGCCCTAGAGCCGGTCTTTGGCCGCATGCATGCCTGTGATATCACCCTCGACCGATTGAACCACTATGTCAGTGAACGGATGGCTACAGGGATTGCGCCCGCGACGGCTAAGCTTGAACTGACGCACTTGCATAAAGCCTTCCGTCTGGCTGAACGGGCAGGCAAGGCCATATGCCCCCCGTTCCCACAGATCACGGTACGGAACGTGCGAACGGGATTTTTTGAGCGGGCCGATTTCGAGGCGGTACGCTCCCACTTGCCAGACGCCTTCAAGGGGCCGATCACCTTCGCCTGTCTGACCGGTTGGCGTGTACCGAGTGAAATTCTTACGCTGCGATGGACACAAGTGGATTTTTCGGGAGGGATGGTGCGGCTTGAACCCGGCACCACGAAGAACGACGAGGGCCGGGTGTTTCCCTTTGGCGTCTTGCCCGAACTGGCGACCCTCTTACGGGCGCAATGGGAACAAGCCCTCTCGCTGGAACTGGCGACAGGACAGAGCATTCCATGGGTGTTCCCTTGGAATGATCGAGGGACGTTCAAGGAGATTCATCCCAAGGTCCTCTATCGGCGATGGCATGACGCATGCCGGAAGGCGGGGGTGCCGACGCGCATTCCCCACGACTTCAGGAGAACGGCGGTGAGGAATCTGGAACGGGCAGGGGTGCCGCGTTCCGTGGCGATGAAGTTGACCGGCCACAAGACCGAAGCGGTCTATCGGCGCTATGCCATTGTCTGTGAGGCGGACTTGACCGAAGGGCTAAAGAAATTGGCGATGTTCGAACAATCAATTAAGGAGAAGGTGGTACCTCCTGAGTTAAGCTACAATTCAGCTACAATTTCGAGAATTTCGAGTCAAAAACCTCGAAATATACGGGAAAACATGGCGGAGGGGGCGAGATTTGAACTCGCGGACCCCTTGCGAGGTCTCCAGTTTTCAAGACTGGCACGTTCGGCCGCTCCGTCACCCCTCCATCCCTTGCTTGA
>JAKDNQ010000346.1 GCA_030456405.1 Nitrospira sp. | reverse complement strand
GACTCGCTCTACTATATGGGTTTTCTCTGGGCACTCTTTGCCCTTATCGCGACCTTCGTACTCTGGCCCGCGCCAAAACTGAATGCCGACGCAGTCCTCACCACCTTTGGCTATGCCCTGGTCACGACGTTTTGTGGAATGCTGCTTCGACTGGTGACCATTCAATTTCAAGCCACGCTTCCTGATCGGCTGGCGCATACCCAGGCAACTATTGATCGCCGCGTTGCGACTCTCATCCAACAGATACACGAAGCCACGGTAGCAATCACTACTTTCAAAGATCGCGCAGCCGGTGATCTCGGTGGCTCGCTCCAGGATCTTGTGCGGTCATTGGCGGATGTTCGCGAACAGATCACCGAGCAACACCGGACGATGACCACCATGATGAGTGCGGGCTTCGAGTCTTCGTTGAAAGATGTGCTTGGCCGGCTTGCGGCAATACAGATTCCCCAGGAAATTCTCACCACAGAAGTAGCCAAACTCATTGCCGCATTAGGGAAGCGGGGAGAAGATTGTGAAGAGGCAATGCAAACCCTGGAGAAAAGTTTGAAGCAGGCGACCGAAACCGTGACTCGATTTGGGGATTCGTTGTACGGATCAGAGGCCGCGAAGCGAGTTGGAGTTGCGGTGACCGATTTGTCCCGCACGATCAAGGAAAGAACCGATGAATTTGTCAACATGAACACGGCGTTGGAGGCAAGTCGTACAGAGCTGAATAGTCAGCTCAACAATTTGCAGTCGTTACGATCGGCATTTGCGATGGTTTCAACACAATTGTCGACATTGGAGACAGAGCTGAGGGACTTGTCGGTTGACTCAATATCGGCCGATGTTAGGAATGGGCTTATGAATGTGCAGAACGCCATCCACTCAAGCCTCGACGCAACCAAAGCGATCGAATCGACCATGCGGGGAGTCATGCTCTTCTTGAGGGAGAGAGTGACTGAGGAGCGGTCCGGCAATGGAAACTGAATCGCGTTCAGGTTGGACCTTCGGCTTGTCCCTGGTTGAAGTGATGCTGCTGCTTGTATTTGCGGCGCTGATTGTCTATGTGACGGACAATGTGGAGGGCAGGGGACAAGAGCCGCGCCAAGGCGTTGACGAACAAAAAAGTCCAGACGCAGTTCTTCAAGCGAGGCGCGACGCGGCAACGGGAAAGAGCGATGACTTGGAAAGACAGCTTCACGATATGACGCTCTTTGTGAATGAATTGAAGCTCATGGTGGGCGCGAAGGTGTCAACGAAAGAAGGGTTTCAGGAAGCCATTGAGACCTTAAAACGCGGGTATGCCTTGTGTCAGAAGAACAATAATACGTTGATTGAAGCCAGCGTTCAAAATGGTGTGGAAACACTTCACGTCATTGGAGATATTCCGTCCGATTTGATCGTGAACATGGTGCGGGGGGACCAGACGTCGGATCTGGACCACATTGTGTCGTTCATTCAAGACGTGTATCAATACGAGAAGGACCATAGTTGTCGATTCAATTATCGACTGAAGTATGCAACAGACAACGACTACAGGAAGGGCAGGGAAGGGTTCGAGAAGTATTTTTATCCTGAGAAAATGATCAGAACCGGATGAGTTGGAAGGATCTCACCGACAGCACCTCCGTGCGTAGCCTCGTGTTCTTTGGCTTTCCCCTGCACCCGAACGGCCGTCCTGGCACACACACCCCTTCCACGTCCTGAAGCGATCAGGCAAGACCGATGCTGATGTTTTCGGTAAGCCCGCATGCACCGTGGCTTCACGGCCTGATTCCCTCGGCTAAGACCGCCACGCGCCGCCAAGTAGTTGCTGACGCCTTTCTAAAGGTTCGGGACCATGTCGTCCATATTGAACCTGACAATTGACAAATGTGCCATATGGCATTTGTATTTAGCCACATGTCAGAGGAGGAACCATGCCTCAAGCTGAACAGTTATTCAAAACATTGGGCGGGACCACCGTATTTAAGCGACAAGTTCAATCGACTGAGGACGTTCGTGCGATCATCCACAAAGGATTGCCATATCGTTCGCTTGAATTCATCATCTCGAAATTTCATCTTGATCTACCTCGCATGAGCAAGATCCTGAGCGTACCTGCCAGGACGATGGCCCGGCGCAAGGCAGAACAACGTCTGACCGCACAGGAATCCGATCGCTTGGCACGCTTAGCCAGAATTTTGACGTATGCGACGGAAGTCTTTGGGGCTGAAGAAAAAGCTTCAATGTGGCTCACTCGACCCAATCGAGTCCTCCAGTGCACGGCTCCGATAGAGCTGCTTGATACCGACCTTGGTACGCAAGTCATCGAGTCGATGTTGGGACGGATCGAACATGGTGTCGTAGGCTAGGAGCCTGTCGACATTGCCTTCGTGACGAGGTGAACGAGACGTGACCAGATGCAAGGCCGCAGGCCTGGAAAAACCGGAGGCGTATTCGCTGAAATACGTTGAGGATTTTTTCGGGCCGAGAACGACGCAGATGGCCGCGGATCGTTCGCCGCAGTAGAACGGTCAATGTCGGACAGGCTCCTAGCCCGCATTATTCACGAGGGTTCGCGACGAAACCGCTGAGACGCCAAGCGAGACGGGCGCGCGGAGCCGTGAGGGAGGGAAGCATACTTGAACAGTATGTTGACCGACTGAGCGGCGAGCCCGCCCGCCGTCTGGCTTGTCGGAGCGGCGTGTCGGCGGTTGCAGTAGAACCCTTCGTGAATCATGCGGGCTAGGAGCCTGTCCGAGTCATGCCATTCTCCTGCGGCAAACGATCTGCCGGCATCTGCGTCGTTCTCGGCCCGTAAAAATCCTCAACGTATTCAGCGAATACGCTTCCGGTTTTTTCGAGCCTGCGGCCTCGCATCTCCCAGCAGCTCCTTCGCCTCGCAACGAAGGATTACTCGGACAGGCTCCTAGCTCGGATTATTCATGAATGCCGTCGCGAGGCGTTCGAGACCGAAGCCCGCCGGGGCTTCTCGCACGTAAGGCCGACGGAGGCGTACTGGCAGTCCGTCGAGGAGGCCGAACGAGAAAAGCCCCGCCGGGCGAGAGGATCGGACGACGCAGCAGCTATTCATGAATAGTCCGGGCTAGGAGCCTGTCCGACATGGCCTTCGTGACGAGGCGAAGGAGGGGTGGCCAGATGCGAGGCCGCAGGCCCGGAACAACCGGAGATGTAGTCGCTGGAATACAATGAGGATTGTTTCCGGCCGAGAACGACGCAGATGGCCGCGGATCGTTCGTCGCAGTAGAACGGTCAATGTCGGACAGGCTCCTAGCCCGCATTATTCATGAGCGCTTCTGCTGCAATCGCGGATTCGCTGCTGCGA
>JAKDNQ010000345.1 GCA_030456405.1 Nitrospira sp. | reverse complement strand
ACTATCGGCGAACGAATGGCCATCGCCAGGGCTTTACCAAATTGCGCATTACCGGTATTGAAACGGCCTAACGAGGATCAGCCATGGCGACAAATAAAGGCGGCGGCTCGACAAGAAACGGGCGCGATAGTAATCCGCAATATCTTGGAGTCAAGGCCTATGGTGGAGAGACCGTCACGGCAGGATCGATTTTGATCCGTCAGCGAGGGACAAAATTCTTTCCCGGTTTCAACGTAGGCATCGGCAAAGACCACACCCTCTTTGCCCGTATTACAGGAATCGTGAAGTTCGAGCGCGGCCGCGGACGGCAGAAGATCAGCGTCTACTCCGCGCCCTCGGTCTCCTAGTACGTTCTTTTCCTCTTTTCTCGCCACAATGTATGATTACGAGGACTCCCGGCATGCGTAGGGGTGCAACGGGATGTTCCTCGTATATCATGTCCATACAGTCATCCCTCTGAAACGGTGTGCCGATGTTCGTCGATGAAGTCCGCATCCGTATCACAGCCGGCCGAGGAGGCGACGGCGCATGCAGTTTTCGGCGCGAAAAGTTCGTGCCTCGCGGCGGGCCGGATGGCGGAGATGGCGGCCACGGCGGCAATGTCGTATTTGAAGCGTCGCCTCGCATGACCACGCTCCTTGACCTCCGATACCAAAAACACTACGAAGCAGAAGTCGGTCGTCAGGGAGGAGCTGCTAATTGCTCCGGAAGGACCGGAGAGGATGTCGTCGTGGCCCTTCCGGTCGGCACCGTCATTTTCGACGATCAGACCGATGAAATGCTGGCCGACCTGGTCACTCCTGGGCAACGGTTTGTGGCAGCTCATGGGGGGCGGGGCGGACGAGGGAATAACCATTTCGCCACGTCGACCAACCGCACACCCACGGAATTTGAAACCGGCACAGAAGGCGAAGAACGGTCGCTCAGACTCGAGCTGAAACTGCTGGCCGACGTCGGGCTCGTGGGCCTTCCCAATGCCGGAAAATCGACGCTCATCGCCGCGATCTCAGCAGCACGACCGAAAATCGCCGATTATCCCTTCACCACGCTGACGCCAAATCTGGGGATCGTTCGCTGGGGAGAAACAGGAAGTTTCGCCGTCGCAGACATTCCCGGGATCATCGAAGGCGCCCATGAAGGAAAGGGACTGGGGCTCCAATTTCTTCGGCATATTGAACGCACGTCGTTTTTGCTGTACATGATCGACGTGTCGGAATGGGCCCCCGAGGAGCCTGTGAAGAGCTTCGAGATCATGCGTCGAGAATTAGCGGCCTACGATGAACCGATCACCACACGCCCCTTTGCGGTGGTCGCGACAAAACTCGACGTGGCTGGTGACAAGGCGCGCCTGCGTGAGTTGCAGAAGTACTGTACACGTCATCACTATACGTGCCTCCCGATCTCTTCCGCCACAAGAGAAGGACTGACGGAACTCGTCACCTATGTAGGCCAACAGGTTGCACAGCTACGAGCCACACCATGCGAGACGCGCTCCTAACACAGGCCACCCGTATCGTCATCAAAATCGGGAGCAGTCTCATCGCGTCCCGAGACACCGGGCTGCGCCCCGAACGGATCGACAGGCTTGCCGATGAAATCGCGACACTCCGGTCGAGCGGACGAGAAGTGTTACTCGTCTCCTCCGGCGCGATTGTCTCCGGCATCAAAAAATTAGGCCTGAAAGAATACCCCAAGAGCCTCCCCGTGAAGCAGGCCGCCGCAGCGGTCGGCCAAAGCCGGCTCATGTGGGCATACGAAAAATCGTTTGAACGACTCGACGTCAAGGTCGCGCAAATCCTCCTCACGCATCACGACCTCGCCGACCGGCGTCGATTTCTCAATGCCCGCCACACGCTGAATGCGCTGATCGGATTCGGAGTGATCCCCATCATCAATGAAAACGATACGGTCGCCGTGGATGAAATCCGGGTGGGAGACAACGACACCCTGGCTGCCGAGGTCGCCCATCTCGTCGACGCGGAACTGCTGATCATCCTGTCCGATATCGACGGACTCTTTACCGAGGATCCACGCAAAAGCCCAACGGCTACGCTGATTTCATTGATTCCTGACATTACCGAAGAGATTGAGCAGCGGGCCGGCATATCCAGCTCATTTGAAGGAACCGGGGGCATGGCCACAAAGGTCAGAGCAGCCAAGAAGGTCGGTGAGTACGGCGTGTCTACCTTGATCTTGAATGGACAAGAAGCCGGTCTCCTTCCGCGCGTATTGGCCGGTGGCTCCGGCGGCAGCCTCTTCCTCGCGAAGGAACGCCGTCTCACTAGCCGTAAACACTGGATTGCCTTCACCCTCAGGCCCCGAGGGACTCTGACGCTCGATCCAGGCGCCGTTGAGGCACTGGTGAGACGGGGCAAAAGCTTGTTGGCCTCAGGCATTGTGGAGGTCACCGGCTTCTTCGATACAGGAGATGCGGTGAGCTGCCTCGACCAGGACGGCAAAGAGTTCGCCAAAGGACTCGTGAACTTTTCCTCCGAGACCTTGGCACGGATCAAAGGACTTAAAACGACCGAGATTCAACGGCAACTCGGACCGCAGGAATACGAGGAAGTCGTACATCGAGACAACCTCGTCATTCTCTAGCAAGATGCTGAAAAAGCCCGCCAGCTGCGTTCTCGCATCGCTCAGAGGCTCAACGTACCGAAGCGTACGCCTCGCCTCTTCGCTCGCTGCGGCCTTGCCCGCGGAAGCGGCGCGTCTTGGCGCGCCGGGGGCTGGGCGGGTAAGAACCGTGGCCATTTTGAGCATCCTGCTGGAGGGTTGGCGTACGTACCACAATCCGAATGCTGAGTTATGATGTCACCAGATTCTGAATCTCAGCCCCCAGCACTCAGACTTCGGCGAGCTCAGTCGAGCCGCACTCAGCACTCTGGCCCCCTTCGTCTTGGACTATTGGGCGGTAGTTTCAACCCAGTACACAACGGTCATCTGGCCATTGCCCGTCAGGCGCGCGAAGCGCTCGGGCTCGACCAAGTCCTCTTCATTCCCACGAGTCAGCCTCCCCATAAGCCGAACAACAGTCTGGCTCCAGCCCAAGACCGTTATGAGATGGTCCACCTTGCTATCGACTCAGACCCCGCTTTCGCCATCTCCGATGTAGAAATCCGTCGGCCAGGCAAGTCGTACACCATCGACACCCTTCGCCTACTACAACAAGAATACGGCGCGCCGACCCAGCTCTTTTTTTTGATCGGACTTGACGCCTTCCTGGATTTTCCCTCCTGGCGTGACCCCCAGACGCTGCTGACACTCTGCTCATTCGTCGTCCTTTCCCGGCCAGGCCTGTCGTTTCGTT
>JAKDNQ010000344.1 GCA_030456405.1 Nitrospira sp. | reverse complement strand
GGGCTTTGCTCAAGAAGGTCAGTTGTGCGACTTGGACAGTGAATTCATTGGTCTTGGTGCGAAAGAGCGTGCCGGTCACGCCGACCCAGTCGCCCAAGTCGAGTAGTTCCGCAATACGGTAACCCTGCTCCGAGAGATGATCCTTCTTGAGGTAGACCTGCAGCCGATCAGATCCGTCTTGCAGCACGGCAAACCCTGCTTTGCCGAATCGCCGAAGTGCGACGATGCGCCCGGCAAAGATACAGGAGATCTTTTCCTCTTCCAGCGTCTCTTTGGACTTCTCTCCATGAAGTGCGATCAGTCTGCCCGCACGAACCTTCACCTCGAATCGCGTGCCGTAAGGGGCCACGCCTACTTCACGCAGGGCGTCGAGCTTCTTGATCCGTTGTTGCTGCTGCTCGTTCAGTTCGTCCATGGCTGTTTCAGGCCTCGGCAATGCGCAAGGAGTTAGAGGGGCGGTTCTTCCACCGCTTCTTGCATGGCGCCTTTTGCCATCTTCCTTTTCAGATAGGCCTCAATGAACCCGTCCAGATCGCCATCCATGACGGCGGCGACCTGCCCCACTTCGTAGCCGGTTCGGTGATCTTTGACCATTTGATAGGGCTGGAATACATACGATCGAATTTGGCTGCCCCAGGCAATGTCCTTCTTTTCTCCGACGATCGCATTGAATTCCGCCTCTTTCTTTTTGAGTTCGAGTTCATAGAGGCGCGCCTTTAAGACTTTCATTGCCCCGTTGCGGTTCTGGAGCTGCGACCGTTCATTCTGACATTGCACGACGATTCCGGTCGGCAGGTGTGTCATGCGGATGGCTGTCTCAACTTTATTCACATTTTGGCCACCGGCGCCGCCGGCACGAAACGTATCGATCCTAAGGTCTTTGTCTTCGATCACGAGGTCGATGTCTTCATTCACCTCAGGATAGACGAAGACCGAGGCAAAGGAAGTATGCCGCCGCTTGTTTGCATCGAAGGGGGAAATGCGCACCAGTCGATGGACGCCTGCTTCGGCTTTGAGATAGCCATACGCGTAGGCCCCAGTCACCAATAGCGTCACGCTTTTTACACCCGCTTCCTCTCCCGGAAGCAGGTCCAGCGTTTCAACCTTGAATTTCTTCCCTTCAGCCCACCGGACATACATGCGCAGTAGCATCTGCGCCCAGTCCTGGGATTCCGTCCCGCCCGCGCCGGGATGGATTGCCACGATCGCATTGTTGGGGTCGAGTTCGCCTGAGAGCAGAAGTTCAAGCCGTAGCGCGGCGAGCTTCGGTTCGAATCGATCCAGCTCCCGCGTCAACTCCTTCACGAGGTCGGCATCGTCGCTTTCTTCTGCCAGCTCGAGCAGCGCGCCCAGATCGTTCATTGTTCCATCGATATCCCGCCACTGCTGGAGGTCATGCTCAATCGTAGACTTTTTCCGGCCGATCTTGGCGGCCTGCTGAGCGTGGTTCCAAAAATCCGGTTGCGATGTCTGTTCTTCCAGATGCGCCAACTCGGCCGTCATGCGAGCAAAGTCAAAGATGCCCCCGGAGTTCCGATACCAATTGCTTGACGGTCTGCACACGATTCTTGACTTCATCCAACATCGAACGATCCTTTCTGGTTATACCGGTATGGCATCAGGCTCCGATTCCTTGGCGCGGAACAGGCCGAACAGGAACAAAAGCGCGCAGATTATAGCACAGCTGTAGGCAAACACATCGCCATACCGGCTATAAAACGTATGCGGTCGCCAGACCTGAATGGTCGCTTTGACGGCGTGCTCTGCAAATGTTGGCGTGGCATCGACAATGCGTCCGAATGGATCGATGAATCCAGAAATGCCGGTGTTCGCTGAGCGAACGAACGCCAAGTGATTCTCGACCGAGCGAAAGACCACCATCGAAAAATGTTGCGAGGCGGCCGACGAGGCGCCGAACCAGGCATCGTTCGTGACGGTCACCAAGAACTCCGCCCCATTCGCGGCGAATTGCCGTACCAAGTTCGGAAAGATCACTTCGTAACAGATTGCGACTCCAAAATTGATCGATCGCGGCGTGGTTCCTGCCATTTCCGTCGCTGCAGATCGTGGTTTTGCCGTCAAGGTCAAGACGGCTGGACCAGGTCCTGCTTCGAAATCGCCGATCCCTTCCACCAGTTTATCGAGGAAAAACAGCACTGAGGATTTGAGCGGGATGTATTCTCCAAAAGGCACCAGATGTTGTTTGTCGTATCGGCCCAGCAATTGGCCGTCGGGGGAGAGGAGGTAGGCGCTGTTCAACAGATAGGGCCGTCGATCGGGGTAGAAACGCAGGGCGGGACTCCCAAACAGGATCGGCGCCCGCGCTCGATTGGCCATGGCAATGAGTTGCAGCTGATACACCGGCTCACGCTCAAAGACGAACGGCGTTGCCGCTTCCGGCCACACCACCAAATCCATGTCCGGGCCGAGCCGTTCCGTCAGTCGATCAAAGCGTGCGAGAGTCTCCTCTCGATAGGCCGTATCCCACTTGACCGCTTGATCGACATTCGGCTGCACCACTCCCACGCTGATGGACGATCGGGGGATATCAGAAAACACCGCGCCATTAGACACTCCAAGACCATATTCCCAGGAGAGTGTGACCAGCATTGCCGCCATTGCTGCGAGTTCCCACGGGAGCCTTGCCGGGCGAAATTTCCTGAGGAGTGGCATCAGCCAGGACAGGAATTCGGCTATGGCGACATTCACCATGACGATAAGGAACGAGACCCCATACACTCCCGTATGATCCGCAATCTGAATGATCTCAATCTGGCGATATTGAGAATAACCAAGAAGTCCCCAAGGTAATCCGCTCAGCGCGTAGGTTCGGGTCAGTTCGAGCGTCACCCATAAACAGGGGAATACAAAGAAACCGTAGCGAGGAATCAGAGTCCGAAACCACACGGCTCCGGCAGAGTAGAGACCGACATAAAAACCCAAATAGGCCGTGAGCAGCAACATGAGGCCGTAGCTGATCGCCAGCGGGACCTTGCCGTAGGTGTTCATGGCAGTGACGACCCAGGCCATCATGCCTGTAAAGGCAATCGTGCCGGATAGCCACCCGATCCAAAATGCCTGCGTTTTGTTTTTGCCGTCCAACGCCCAGTGCAACGGCACAAGGGCGATCCAGGCCAACAGCCCGAGGTCGGATTTTGGGAAACTCAGTGGGAGGAACAGACCGCTCGCGCCGGCAAGAACGAGTGAACGCGCGAGGGAATGGGTCATGACCTGCACATTAGCGAAAGCCGGAGAGGGATGCAACTTTCGGGTGAGCGTAGAACCGGCGCACCTGTCTTTGTCGTGGGGGAGAGA
>JAKDNQ010000343.1 GCA_030456405.1 Nitrospira sp. | reverse complement strand
GGGTTTTCTTCAAACGATGTTCGGGATGGTCTGCGTCCGCGAGGATCTGTTCAATAGATTTGGTTCTGAAGAGTCGGCTGATCACCGTACCTCCTCAGCCTGCGGGGACAGTGAAGGGCGCCGTAGGATCAATGAGGTTCCGTTCCATCTGGGGCAAGAATAGCAGGCCATCTCTATAGGTTGATCTGGTTCATTTCGTTTGTTTTGTTCATCTGGTTAGTCTCGTTCAACCAAACAAACCAGATAAACCAAACAAACAAGAGAGACCATCCGGTTCTCGCACTTCATGCGCCATGGCCTTTCGCGCGGGCGGCGCGCAAAAAAGCCTCGAACAATCGCCGGTGGAGAGGGTGCCGGTCGAAGAGAAATTCCGGATGCCACTGGATACCGAGAAAGAAGCGGTGGGCCGGAGACTCGATCGCCTCCACAATACCATCGGGGGCCATGGCGCTGGCGATCAATGATGGCGCGACAGTTTTCACCGACTGATGGTGGGAACTATTCACCCGCATCGAGGTCGATCGTACGATGCGGCGAAGCAGGCTGTCCGGTTCGACTGCGACGGTGTGGCTCAGATTCGTCGCTCGAGTATGTTGCCGATGTGTATGCGATGTCGAAACTTGGGATGCAATGTCCTGAAACAGGCTACCTCCGCAGGCGACATTCATGGTCTGCATGCCGCCGCAGATTCCGAGCAGAGGGACATCAGCCTGCTGGGCCAGGTGGACCATGTCCAGTTCAAAATTCGCTCGACGTTTGCTCACGATTTCGAAGGGATAGCGCTGGCGTTCACCGTATAATGACGGCGGGAGATCCGGCCCGCTTCCGGTGAGGAGGACTCCGTCGATCTGTTGGAGGAGACGCCGTCTCGTCGGCCGGTCCGCAAGGAGGGGGAGGACCAGCGGGACGCCTCCGAGTTCTTCGATAGCCCGGATATAGCGCGCGCGCAAAAAATAGGTGGGCTCGCTCCCACCCCATTCTTTCCGATTACCGGCGTTGAAATCTGGTGTGACCCCGATAATCGGTTTCATCGACTAACGGATGGGTTCCGGGGCAGAGGCTGACGCCGGTGTATCGTTCGAATCAGCGACTCCCAGGAAGCGGATGGGTCGATCGCCTTGTAGGTGATCGGGGGTAATAATATATGTGCCACGGAGACTAGTATCCCAGATACTCTTCGCTGCCTGTTCGTTTCCCCCTGAAAAGGCATAGGCCAACCCGCCGACGATTCCTCCCCCTATCGCGAATGCGGCCTTCAAGGGAAAATAGAGGATCGTGGAGACAGCGGCAGCCGCTTGCATTCCCGCGCTTGACGCGGTTCCACCTTCGGTGTTCCCTGTCGAAGGGGGAGGCTGGTTTTCTTGACTCCACGCCGACGGCGCCATGGTGACGATGCAGAGAGCCAGGAGCAGGAAGGCTGCCACCAGTTTGAAGCTGGAAGCTTCACGGGGGCGACGGGGTAACAATGAGTATGGATTCACAGATTCTCCTCCTTCTTCGACAGAGTGAGCCTAGGGTAGTGGTTGGCCATAGAGCGATCACTCACGATTCAGTGGTAGTGGGTTATAACAAATTCGCCTCTGAATGCAAACCCCCGCCGCGCTCACGCGGATATCTTAGGGAGCGGTCACGTCTCTCAGGACCAGGTCCAGTTCTGCTGCCACGTATGACATAATGAAGGTTGTCCGGTTGATGACAGCGTCTCTGACCTCAGCAATTCCTCGGCTGTCCGAGAGACATTGATTCTCTTGAGTGATGCCGGCTTGCAATGCCAGGTCCAGCTTGCACCAGCAGACGGCTTGGATAAACAGCTCATGCGCCCGTTCCAGATGAGAGAGACGCTCTTCATCTGCAAGATCGACCAGGGCGAGAGTCAACCAACGGGGAAAATCGACGGTGGTACTGAGCTGATCGATGTGACTTTGGGTAAGAACGACTTCGACCTGAATTCCACCCTTCCAACTCCGTTTCTTGACGTTAAACACACAGGAGTACGTGAAGGGTCTTTCCTCCACCGGCTGTGGTCCGACAAACAGGGTCACGCGAAACTGGGAAGGTGCTGGTGCATGCTCAATGGGCATGGCAGGTAGTGTACCATGATCGCCCGTCTCAGTGGCCGTCTTATTGACGGCTTGGCAGTGCGACGATAAGATGCTCTCACCATGACCACAGCCATCAATAAGCGTGTCAGCGAGATTCAGCAGGCTCTGCGCGAGGCTGAGATCGACGGCTGGCTCTTTTATGATTTTCGCGGCAGCGACCCCCTTGCCTATCGCATACTCCAACTCGATCCTACTATCCATGTGACGCGCCGATGGTACTACTGGATTCCAGCGGAGGGGGTCCCTGTCAAGCTGCTGCATCGCATCGAGCCGCATATACTGGATGCGTTGCCGGGACAGGCCGACTACTACGTGTCGTGGGAGCAGCAACGGCAGATTCTTGCGCGCCTGCTCGCCGGCGGCCTCTGTGTCGCGATGCAGTATTCTCCTCTAAACGCGGTTCCCTATGTGTCGCGCGTAGACGCCGGCACGATCGAGTTGATCAGAAGTTACGCCGTCGAGGTGGTGAGTTCGGCTGATTTGATTCAGACGTTTGAGGCGCGCTGGACGGATCGGCAACTTGAGTCGCACCAGTTTGCCGCTGCAGCGTTGCGGCGCATCGTTGACGAGACATTTAGCCATGTGCATGAGGCGATCACGCAGGGGCGGAGTCTCACGGAATATGGAGTGCAGCAGTTTATTTTAACGTGTATCCGTGAGGCGGGAATGGTCACGTCGAGCGCGCCGATCGCCGCCGTCAATGCCCATAGCGCCGATCCTCACTATGGTCCGGCAGAAACAGGATCATCTGAAGTCACTCGCGACGCGTTGCTCTTAATCGATCTCTGGGCCAAACGAAGGGAGCCCGGTTCAGTCTATGCCGATATCACCTGGACCGGTTATGTCGGCCGGACCATCCCGGTGAAACAACGCGAGGTTTTCGATGTGGTCCGGCAGGGACGAGACGCCGCCTTAGCCTTCGTCCAGACAGAAATAGCTGCCGGCCATCGCCCATTCGGTTGGGAAGTCGACGACGTCTGTCGGCAGGTCGTCCAACAGAGCGGCTATGGCGACCAATTCGTCCATCGCACAGGCCATTCGATCGGCGAAGACGTTCATGGTAACGGCGCCAACATCGATGGCTTGGAGACACAGGATACCCGTCGCCTGATGTCGAGAACTTGCTTTTCTATCGAGCCAGGCATTTACCTCCCCGGCGAGTTTGGGATCAGGAGTGAGTTGGATGTGTACCTGGCTGACCGCGAGGCGTTGGTGTTCGG
>JAKDNQ010000083.1 GCA_030456405.1 Nitrospira sp. | reverse complement strand
TTTGCAGCATATAGAGCTTGCCTTCTTGGATCGTAAATTCCAAATCAAGCATATCTCGATAATGCTTTTCGAGCTTCTTGTAGGTCTGCTCCAATTCCCTGTAAGCCTCCGGCACATTCTTCGCGAGCGCAATCACCGGGAGCGGAGTCCTGATGCCGGCCACCACATCCTCGCCTTGAGCATTCATCAAACATTCGCCGAAAAAGTTCTTGTCGCCGGATGCCGGACTACGTGTGAATGCCACACCAGTCCCGCTCGTTTCCCCCATGTTCCCGAATACCATCGCCACTACATTGATCGCGGTCCCCCATGAGTCGGGAATCCCGTAGAGCCCACGATAGGTCACGGCTCGCGCGCCAAACCAGGAAGAAAAGACGGCATTGACGGCCAAGCGAAGCTGCTCGATCGGCTCATCGGGGAATTCTTTCTTCGTCTCTTCCTTGATGAGCGCCTTGAAGCTGGCAACCAGTTCCCGGAGATGCCGCGCATCGAAATGGGTCTCGTGCGCCACACCGACTTCGGCTTTTTTGTGTTTGAGGATCGCTTCGAAATGTTCACGAGGCACGCCCATCACGATGCTGCCGTACATGGACACGAAACGCCGATAGCTGTCCTGGGCAAACCGATCGTTGCGAGTTTTGACCGCCAACCCCTCGACCGTCTTAGTTGTCAGACCGACGTTCAGCACCGTGTCCATCATACCGGGCATCGAAGCCCGGGCGCCGGACCGAACCGAGACCAGCAACGGTCGCTCAGGGTCACCAAACCTCATCCCCATCGACTTTTCGACGCGCTTGAGCGATTTCAGCGCGGCATCCCACATGCCGGAAGGATACTGTTTCCCATTCTTGTAATATTCAACGCAGGCCTCGGTGGAAATCGTAAAACCGGGTGGAACAGAGATGCCGAGATTCGTCATTTCGGCAAGTCCGGCACCTTTCCCACCAAGGAGCTCTTTCATGTTGGACGTTCCTTCGGCCTTGCCATCACCGAAGTAGTACACATATTTCTTTGCCACGCTGCCCTCTCCTTCGTGTTGACTTCAGTTCAGTTCAATGGACAAGCGACGCCCCATGGCCGGCGGCAGATTCGAGACGCAACCGATACCAGCCGACCAGATACCATTTCACTACCAACCCAAACGCAATGACGGCTACAACGACCAGCACCAATAGGAGCAGCCGATAGTCGGCATGCTCCCCCTGATCGACATAATATTGCCCACCGTCCGGCCCTTCCCGAAACTTGATCTCCCGTTGTAGCTGATGAGTCTTGCCTGACGGATCGGATAGATTGATCCACTCCGAGCAGATGCGTATTGGCTCTGCCGTTCCAGTGGCGGGCTGCCAGGCGAGCCGGAGACAAATATCGTGCTTAGAGTTGAATACATCGGGGGTCGCCACCAGTTCATCGAGGTTGATCCCGCTGGCCCATATTCCGACCAATACGATCGCGTTGCAGATAACGATCAAACCAAGAGACACGCCGATGGCGAACCGACGGACTCTCTTCGCCCGACGCTGGTCGTCTGACAATGATTGATCCATGGCTTCACCCACCTCGTCACTTTACCGAACAGGTGGTCAGGATGAGTCCCCAACTGCGCGTCGAACGCCGTTCACAACTCTTTGGGTCTCCCCTTCGCCCCCCTTGTTCATCTCTCAGGAGCGGCACCTATTGCCGGTCTCACTGCGGCCGTCGAGCGAGGTACAGATGATCCTTCCAAGCTCGCTCGTTATCTCTTCAGGGGATGGGGGCTGATTGATCTTCCACTGCGCGCGTCCAACGAGGGCCTTCGGAGGCCGCGCGTTGCGCGAGCACAGAAGATCATCAGGCTCCATCCACGCTCTACCCTCCTTGTACCACAATCTGAGAAAAGTCCGCGAATGAGTTGAAAAAATCGTCCACTTCCTGGAGCAACGATAACCGGTTGCTCCGGATGGTCAAGTCTTCGGCATTGACCATCACTGCCGCGAAGAACGCATCGATAGCAGGCTTCAGACGCACCAGCGAGTCCAGGGCCTGGCCATACTCCCCACCGGTCATTGCAGACTTCATCTTCTCCCGTTCTTCCGCAAGTGCTTGGTAGAGCGCCGACTCCGTGGGATGTTCGAACCGCGCCCTATCGACCGGCTTACGATCCCACTGCTCTTTTTCAACAAGACGATGCGCCCGTTTGAAGCCGACGATCAACGGATCGAATTCCGGCTTGGTGGTCACGGATTCAAGCGCCTTCATTCTCAGAACAAGATCGACGAGGTCCAGCGCCTTATTATTATGGGCCGGCTTGAGCATCGCTTCAATGACATCATTCCGCAAGGTATGGACAACCCTGCCATAGTGTCGCACCCGCTCAAATATGAATTCGACAATGCGGCGACTGTCTTCTTGTTCGGAATCTGCCACTCCTTTGAATCCGTCATTGATCACGATCTGTCTTGCCCGACGGATACATTCTTTCAAATCCAACCTGAGAGCGCCCTCAAGAATAATCCGTACGATGGCCGTAGCATGCCGGCGAAGGGCAAAGGGGTCTTGCGATCCGGTCGGCACAAGACCCACGTGAAAGAAGGCCGCGAGGGAATCCAACCGATCGGCCAACGACAGCACCTGACCACCTATGGTCCGGGGCAATATCCCATCGATAGATCGCGGCAGATACTGCTCCCTGATGGCCTGACTGACCATCTCAGATTCACCGTCGTGCTTCGCGTACTCTCCTCCCATGATGCCCTGCAGTTCAGGAAACTCGCCGACCATACCGGTGAGAAGATCGGCCTTGCATAGCTTCGCAGCCCTGCGACAGTGGTTGATAATCTCATTATTTTCTGCGCAGAGAAGGGACGCGACCACGGTGGCCAGTTGTTCAAGCCTCTCCTGTTTTTGGGCCATCGTTCCAAGTTTCTGATGAAACGTCACGCCCGCAAGTCTTTTAACACGATCTTCGAGTCTGACCTTTCGATCTTCGTCGAAGAAAAATTTGGCATCGGCTAGACGCGCCGCGAGGACCCGCTCGTTGCCTTCGCGAATCAATCCCATATCTTTGGCTCGATTGTTCGCCACCGCGATGAAATGGGGAACGAGCTTCCCCGTCTCTTTGTGCCGCAAAGAGAAGAACCCTTGATGCTCTTTCATCGACGTGATGAGAATTTCTCCCGGCACGTCGAGATAGGCCTCTTTGAATGATCCGACAATGGCATTGGGACATTCCGTCGTATAGACGGCCTGATTCAACAGGTCTTCATCCACATTCAGAATGAAACCGGTTTCCTCGCACAAGGCCGCGATTTGCTCTTCGATCATGTGGCGGCGACGCTGCGGATCGGCAATGACCCCCTGTCGTTCCAACCCCTTCAGATAGGACGCGCAGTCTCGAACCACAATCCCCTTCGCACTCCCTAACACGCGATGGCCCTCCGTCCGGTTACCGGCGGTCATTCCGGCAAATTCGATCGGAAGCGTTGCCCCTCCGTACAATGCCACCAACCATCGCACCGGTCGAGCGAACCGCACGCCGGTGTTATTCCACTTCATCGCTTTGGGAAATGACAGTTCGCCCATGATCTGCGGCAGGATTTCGAGCAGGACTGTCTCGGTCGGGCGCCCCGCATCCTCCTTGGCCGCAAACAGATATTCGCCTTTCGGTGTGTGCTTCACCCGGAGACTCTCGACCGGCACGCCTTGACCCCTCGCGAAACCAATCGCGGCTTTAGTCGGCTGGCCGGACTGATCGAATGCGACGGACTTAGACGGCCCCATGGCTTCATTGGTGAAAGCTGCTTGGTGAACCGCGAGGCGTTCAACTTTCAACACAAGCCGTCGTGGTGTTCCATACGAATGGATCGGACCGGATGAAAGCCTGTGGGACAAGAAGAAGGAGGCGGCCTGTTCTGTCAGCAAGGAGAGAGCCGGAGCGATAAATTGATACGGTAATTCCTCAACACCGATCTCGATCAGCAGCTCAGCCGTGCCCGGCGAATGGGCCTTCGGTTGAGCCATCTTTGTTGACGTCTTTTTCATGAGCGAGCTGTCGTACGGCCGGAACCGACTTTCAGTCGAAACTCTCTCGAGGATTTCTCGCGCTCAATGAGCGGATGCCCCATTGCCGCCCGTTCTTCGATATAGCGTTCGGCACATTGCCGCGCTAGTGCGCGAACCCGGGCAATATAGCCCGTACGCTCCGCCACGCTGATCGCCCCTCGAGCATCGAGCAGATTGAAGAGATGCGACGATTTGATACAAAACTCGTAGGCCGGGAGCGTCAACCGCTTCTCGCGATTCGCCAACAGCCGCTTGCATTCCCCTTCAAACGATTGAAACGTGGCCATGAGCATCGCCACATCGCCCTCTTCGAAATTGTAGGTGGAAAATTGCACTTCGGTTTCATGATGGATATCGCCATACGTGACGGAACCATTCCAGGCAAGATCGAAGACGTTGTTGACTTGCTGAAGGTACATGGCGATGCGTTCGGTCCCGTATGTAATTTCGACGGTAATGGGATTGAGCTCGATCCCGCCGATTTCCTGGAAGTAGGTGAACTGGGTGATCTCCATCCCATCGAGGCGCACCTCCCAACCCAGACCCCAGGCGCCCAGCGTGGGTGATTCCCAATCGTCTTGAATGAAGCGGATGTCGTGCTCCTTCGGATTCATCCCCAATTGGGCCAGACTCTCCAAATACAACGCTTGAATGTTGTCCGGCGCCGGCTTCAGCACCACTTGATACTGATAGTAGTGCTGCATGCGATTCGGATTCTCACCGTATCGCCCATCCGTAGGACGTCGGCAGGGCTGGGGATAGGCAGCCTTCCAAGGTTCAGGGCCAAGGGACCGGAGGAATGTGGCCGGATGAAACGTGCCGGCCCCCATCTCCAGATCATAGGGCTGATGAATGACACAACCTTGCTCGGCCCAGTAGCGATGCAATGTGAGAATGAGATCCTGGAAGGTCACGAACAGTCCAGTCGTTGGAGGAAGGTCTGAAACTTTTAAGCGAGACGCGTTGAAACGAGGAGGGAAGCTATCAGGAATTCAGAGAACCTGTCAAGGCACAACCCCTCTAGGATCAACAAGTTGCAGCACATAGCATCTCTCTAACCGGTGGACCTGAAAGACTGGAGATCAAGAACTGTTGCGATCGATTTTTTTTAGATCGGCTCTTGACGGACGCAGGGACGATACTTTATTGTTTTAGTTCTTGATTAATTCACTCATGAATTCACAATCTCATGAAGCTTTCTAAAAAAAGTGAGTACGGACTTCGGGCACTCCTTGAACTGACTCTTGCACATGGGACGCTCCAGCGCCATCAGATCGCCACTCGTCAACATATCCCGCTCGAATTTCTTGAACAGATCCTCCTGGCCCTGAAGCGAGCCGGCCTTCTCTCAAGTCGCCGAGGGGCGAAGGGCGGGTACGCGCTTATTAAATCTCCGGGAGAGATTACCCTTGGCCAAGTGATTCGCATTTTGGATGGGCCCCTCGCTCCTATTTCCTGTGTAAGCAAATCCGCCTATCAAAAGTGTAGCGACTGTCCCTATGCAACGAAGCCGTACTGTCCGTTGCAAGATGCGATGGGCGAAGTTCGCAATGCCATCGCCGATATTTTGGATCATTACACGCTGAACCAGTTTGCCATGGCAAAGCCAGCAAAGCGCGCGAGTTGATCGTGCTGTCATCGTCCGATCGGAGGAACACCATCATGTTTATCTCAATCCTGTTTTCTGTCTTGCTAGCGTGGCTGGCATTCTCCAGTTCCGTCATGGCTGGAGAGACCAAGGAGTTGATGCTGGCGGTCTATAGCGTGCCAAAAGAAGCCTACGAACGCACGATCATTCCCGCCTTCCAACGGAGCTGGAAACAACGGACAGGACAAGACGTTCGTATCCGAAGCTCGTACGGAGCATCTGGCGCCCAGGCTAGGGCGATCATCGGAGGGTTCGATGCCGACGTGGCAGCGCTCTCGCTGGAGGGTGATCTCGACCAGATTGCCAAAGCAGGATTGATTTCCCATGACTGGCGGACAGGGCCGCACAAAGGGATGATCTCCGCCTCAGTCGTCGCACTCGGAGTGCGGAAGGGAAACCCGAAGGGGATCAAGGTCTGGGAGGATCTCGCCGGTCCCGGCGTAGAGGTTCTCTACCCAAATCCCAAGACGTCTGGCGGAGCGATGTGGGATGTGGTCGCGATCTATGGAGCCGGGCTGAAACTTGCCGAGCAGCAGGCAGGAGCTGGAAAGAAACCAAGCGCCGAATCGGCTGAAGTCTATGCATCTGGATTGTTGAAGCGCATTCAGAAGAACGTGAAGGTGATGGACAAGAGCGGGCGCGAATCTGTCACGACTTTCGAACGCGGGGTGGGAGACGTAATCGTCACTTACGAAAACGAGCTGATCCCGCGCATCAAAAGCCACCGTCCTTACGAAATCATTGTCCCCGATGAAACGGTCTGGATCGAGAATCCTGTCGCCCTCATTGACCGACACGTCGACCGACATCACGTACGTGATGTAGCCGAAGCATTTGTCTCCTTCCTTCACAGTGAAGAAGCTCAAGACGCCTTTGCCGAACTGGGATTCAGACCGATCAATCAGGCTGCTGCACAGGCCTCGGCTCACACGTCGCTTCCCCTCCCCAACCAGCTCTTTACCATTGTCGACCTGGGCGGATGGGAGAAAATCAACGCCACCCTATTTGGACCTCGCGGGGCCTGGACAACCATCGTCGAAGACCTCGCACGCGGAAAGTAAACGGCGGATAGACCATGACGACCCACACGTTGCTTCAGCTCGCTCTCAGGTCCGCTGCGGTCGGGTACGTATCTCTGCTCATCCTGTTCCCACTCGCTGCGATTGCCCACCAGTCGTTTATCGGAGGGATCGCCCATTTCATTGAAGACATCAGCACGCCTCAAGCGTCCTCTGCCCTGGTCTTGACGCTGGAAGCCGCCTTCCTGACGACGGTCATTAACGCCCTCTTCGGAACGCTCTCGGCGATTGTACTGGTACGCTACGAGTTCCCGGGCAGATGGTTTCTCAACGCCCTGGTCGATCTGCCCTTCGCGATTCCCACGCTGGTGGCTGGATTGATGATTGCCGCCATTTATGGGCCGACCACCATTCTCGGGATGTGGCTGCAAGAGGGGAATATCACCCTCTTGTACGCCAAGCCGGGCATTGTTCTGGCGATGCTGTTTGTGACCATGCCCTTCACCATTCGTTCGTTGCAGCCGGTGCTGATGGAACTGGAGCGCGAGCAGGAGGAAGCAGCCTTCTCCTTGGGAGCGAGTCCTTGGACGACCTTTTGGAAGGTCACAGTGCCATCCGTGCTGCCGGGACTCTTGACCGGTGTGTTCCTGACCTTTGTCCGGGCGCTGGGCGAGTTCGGGTCCATCGTCATCGTCGCAGGCAATATCCCGATGAAGACCCAGGTGGCGTCGGTGTATGTATATGGAGAAATCGAAAGTTACAATCCCCAGGGCGCCACATCGGTCTCGGTTTTCATCCTGCTGATTTCGTTTCTGGTGCTGATCTTGTTGGAGCGTCTGACCAGACCACCCGGCGAACGGATGCCACGGTGGTTCCGATGGTCGAAACGGCCTCTCCCCATGATTCGCCCATCGGAGATCGGATAACCTGCCATGATGCGGCGCCTGTTCATCGGTTCAGTCTGGTTCTATTTCGCACTGCTCCTCATCGGTCCGATTCTGTATCTCGCGGTACAGAGTTTCGACGAGGGGGTCGCGGCCTTCTGGCGTGAGGTGACGAAGCCAGAAGCGTTGCACGGGTTCATGCTCACACTTGAGATTACGGCGATCGTACTGGTCATGAACCTGGTCTTCGGCACGATTACCGCCCTGGTTCTTGTGCGTCAACACTTTGCCGGGCGAACAGTTCTGAGCGGGTTGATCGACTTGCCCTTCTCGGTTTCGCCGGTCATCGCAGGGTTCATGCTGATTCTGTTGTTCGGCCCCGAAACCATTCTGGGCACTTTCTTCGGGATCCTGGGCGTCAAAGTATTGTTTGCCATCCCAGCCATGGTGTTGGCGACGCTGTTCGCAACCTTTCCGTTCGTCGTCCGGGAGCTGACTCCCCTGTTGCAGACGATCGGAACGGATACCGAGGAAGCGGCAAGAACGTTGGGGGCAAACGAGTGGCAAGTGTTTCTCAAGGTGACGCTCCCCATGCTTCGATGGGGATTTGTGTATGGGGCAACGTTGACGGTGGCCAGGGCTATTGGTGAATTCGGCGCCGTGCTCGTCGTATCTGGGAACATCCTGCTGCTGACACAGACCGCCACCTTGCACATCTATCAGAGTTATGTGGACTTCAATTATGTCGGCGCCAATGCCGTCGCACTGACTCTGTTGGCCGTTTCCTTTGCCATTCTGACCGTGCTAGAGCTCGCGAAAGCCAAATCTGCTGCAACTGTGACATCGGCCAACTAGCAGACTGCTGAAAGACGCGATTTTTACACAAAAATGCCGTTGGAATCTTCCATATGCGCCGATGTCAAAACAGGTTCAGGATTCTCAAAAAGGCCGTCCTTGTCGTTCGTGAAAGGTGAAACGTAAAACGTGAAAGGTTTAG